>JALZGI010000144.1 GCA_030861105.1 Thermoproteota archaeon | reverse complement strand
GTCACGTACAGGCTCATACCCATCTCCTTCTGCAAGATCTCTTTCAGGAGCTGAGCAGAATCGCCTGTTTGTCAAATTCTTACAAATGCTTACCTCAGATTCCAAGTAGATCTGGTGGGACACACTCTAAATCTTTAGGTGATGTTTCAGGGAAAGTCAGAACATTAAGGCCTGTTATGTCTCCATCCCTCATTTTTTTATCTGGAAAAAAGGTTAGTGGAACTTTGAAATCTTCCGGGTTAATTGGTTGATTCCCCGTATTGATTATTTTGAAGCGAATAAGCTGCAAGGTTTTTGATTCAATTCCCATATAGCTTATTTTTACTTCTTTGGTAAATTCTTTATTTATATTTACTATTGATGTATCTGAAAGCCGAAGATAACTAAGCTCTCTCTTCTGTCTGGCTATAAGATACAAACTAATTGGTACCACTATTGCAAGTAAGCCTACTAAAACACCTAATGGAATCCAAATAGGATGACTCCATAAATCAGGTGGGGGTGTTGGAATCGGTGCTGCCATGCTCTTTTAATCCTCATTGGGATTATAGAGGATTCAGGGGGAAATTTCTACTATAGGAATGTCCTAGAAGAGGTGTAAATCAGTATTCCTATTGCGAAAATTAAACCCTCTTGCTAATATATGGTTTGCTGTATTTCTCGTCATAACATATGCCGATCAATATTCGCACTCAGGCCACACAAAATATCTATCAAAACCAATCTAACTCCGAAACTGCGAAACAACTGCCGAAATTTTTAAGGCAAGATAAATACGCGCTCTCGCGCGTACGCACAGCCTCGAGTGAGCCTGTGACACTAAAAATTTCGGCGCGTACGCAGCAAAAGAATACAAAACCTCCTCGTTCAAAAAACCATTCCAAGAAACGCCAGACTGTACAAATAGCAGCCTGGGTAAAACCACCTATAAGAGCAGAGTTGGAACGCATTGCTAAGCAGGAAGGACTGAGTATTTCGCAAACAATTGCCGCGCTTCTTGAGCAAGCGCTAAGGCAAAATCTTTATACCCAACACACTGCACTTCTTGAACCTATTATTGATAAGTCGCTTGGTAAACATATGCGCTCGTACAGTAACAGAATTGCGACTCTCTTGGTACGCGCCTTATTTGCCAGCGAACAGACGAGAAGTTTAGTCACCAATATTTTAGGTAGGCAGCCAGGAGTTGATCAGTCAATCCTTGAGAAAATTCTTAACGGATCAAGCAACGCTGCAAAGCGTAATATCACCCGGATGACTCCGCAGCTTTCCGAGTTAGTTGAAGAGATTAATAAGTGGATGGAGAAGGAGGAAAAGTAAACAATTGCTTACCATGGCAATTGTTAAAGCCAATTACACCAAAAATAGAAATATTGCCAAGGCAGGAGTAGGGTATATGGAGCAGCGTCCGGGGAAAGATGGCGCAAAGACCAGCCGGACATTGTTTGGATGGGATGGAGCAATGGAGAGAAGCCAAGCGTACCGCATGAATGATGAAGCTAGGAAAGGCACAAACTTTTTCCGCCTTATCATCAGTCCGGATCCGGAGAAGGAAGACACGAGAAAAGATTTGTTCATGAGACAGATAACTGAACAAACTATGTTGCGATTGGAAGAACGATTAAATATGCCTTTACAATGGGTAGCAGCAGAACATAATGACCACGCGCCACATCGGCATGTACATGTTATCGCCCTGGTGGAAGGGAGGATTACAGAACAGGACTTAGAAGAGCTTCGGCTTACAGCAACGTCCGCGGCGCTTTTTCAGAGAAAGGAGCGGGATTTAACGGCCGAGAAAAAACAAGGCAGATTTGTTAAGTCTCGCACCTACCAGTCAGTAAGGCCTGCCAGGAATCCAATTGGGTTTAAAAAATCAGTAGACTTGCAAACCTGTCCCCATTGCGGGCACACCCAATCTAGGGCTAAGTTTTCGCTGGTAAATAATGTTGTCTGTACATCTTGTGGTTTCAAGATATATAAGAGGCAGAAGCGAACGTTATATAGAAAGGGGGCAAATTGGGATCACTAGCTGGAAGCATTAAACAATTATTATATCGACTCATCCTATTAATCAATCGGGTAATCGCTGTCATTTCTTCCCATGACAAACAGCTTCATAATGCCCGCTTTGCCCGCATCCACGAACTTGAAAGTCTGCACAGCAGCCAACTGGACGGGACCAACTTACTATTAGGGGTAAGTCAATTTAATAATATTCTGCGTGTTGGTCCCACCCACACACGCCGGGAACTGGGAAATCTGCTTATTGTTGCCCCTACAAGAGGCGGGAAAGGATTACTCGCCACCAGTCAATTGCTTTCCTGGAAAAAATCAGTGGTAGTCAACGATATTAAAGGCGAGCTGTTTCAACAGACTGCAGGGTATAGAAAAACATTAGGAAAAGTCTTGGTCATTGACCCAACGGGAATAGGGGATCGCTATGACCCAATGATGGGCAAAAAATCAGAGGACGAGTTGTTCTCTTCAGCAACACATCTTCTGCACAAACACGATGAGGGTGAAGGAGCTATTTTTACCCAACGGGCAACCGTTATGCTGACCCAACTTTTTTTAGCTGCCAGAGCAGAAGGATATCCGCCCCTTCCTTATGTACGCCAGATTGTCAGAGGCGGGCTGGTAGCTGCTGCTGAAAGACTAAATTCTATTTCGCCGGAGCTCGCAACTCAGTTTCTAGATGTAGAGATTTCTCAGGCCAACTTCGATGACCGCTTCCTCCTCTCCGCCTGGGGAACTCTCTCAGCCAGAATGCGACCGCTTTTAACTGAGACGCTAGTCCGTTGTTTTACCAGAGCAGATTTTGCACCCGGAGAGTTGATGAAATCACCCGAGCCAATAACAGTATATC
>JALZGI010000128.1 GCA_030861105.1 Thermoproteota archaeon | reverse complement strand
GACCAGGACAACCCAACTATAGGTCTATCTCGGTAATAAGCCAATATTGTTTTAAGATAGAGAATCTTTTTGAGGTAAATAAGAGTTCGTTTAAACCTCAGCCCATAATCGAATCGCAGGTAATCAGATTGACTCCCAAGAAGGATAAGCGTTTGATCATGAAAACCATTAGTAATATTCACTACGTTTTCTCTCGTAGAAACAGGAGGGTTTTCTCGGTACTTAGATATTTAGATGGAACTGTTTCTTGTAATCGTGATTGGTATGACAAAAGAATTGACCAGATGGCACCAGATGAATTGGTGACCTTGGCTCAATCAATAAAGATGATCGATTAAAAGATACGTGTGAAACAATTCGATAAAGTAAACAAGTAAAATAATAATACCATGATGTAAAGTCAGCCTTATTGCTGGGGAGTGAACGAAGTTTATCAATCTGCAGTCGACGGAGGCCCTAGAGTATCGAGCTCGGATTACGGCAAGATAGTTTATCTATGCGTATTACTTTGACAGGAGCATTGTAGTTGTATTTACCGTCTGAAGATTCTATTCTTCTGGCAGATTGCTTGAAGGCTTACAGTGGAAAGATGGCATTAGACATTGGAGTGGGATCTGGAATTATTACCCAGGCCTTATGTGAAAACTTTGAATTCGTAGTGGGGACGGACTTGGTTTTTGAAATACTGAAGAATTGTAAGGAAAGTGTAGGTGGTTATCCCCGGGATGAGAGCGGAAAGAAACTGAAAAATGACAATAGACTTGAGTTAGTATGTGCAGATGCAGCATCTGCATTTAGGAACAACATCTTTGATTTGATAGTGAGCAACCCTCCGTACTTGCCCGATGATTACAGCAACGAGGGCATAAGGATAGACGATAGAGCAATATACGGGGGAAAAGGAGGAATTGAAGTAACATCACATATAATTAGGTCTTCTCTAGACACGCTTAAAAGAGAAGGCAGCATATTGATAATTGTATCAAATTTGTCCGACACTTCACGCCTTCACGAATATTTGCATAAGTATAACTTGAAGATAAAAAAACTGGTTGAAAGAAGACTGTTTTTTGAGACCTTATTGGTACTCGAGATCAGGTATTAAATTAAGTAGGAATGCAGGGCATGAAAAACCCTTACTTCTTTAAATTCATTGCACTTAATTGCGCTATTTTGTCTGCCATTTCGCTAAGTGCAGTGTTACCTCCAAGGTCATAAGTCACATATTTATTTTCATTAATGATCTGCTCTGTTGCCCTAAAAATTGCCTCTGAAATTTCTTTCTCGCCAAGATACTCAGCCATCCAAGCGCCAGATAGAATAGTGGCAACAGGATTTACCTTGTTCTTGTTGGCATATTTTGGCGCGCTTCCGTGTGCCGGCTCAAACATAGCGAACTTATCGCCATAATTTCCTGAGTAAACGTTCCCAATGGATCCCATGTGTCCTGATGCGCATTCGGAAATTATATCCATAAACAAGTTTGTACTGAGAATCACGCTATCATTAAACCTCTCCGGATTTTTCACAATCTGTTGGGTCATGTTATCTATATAGTATTCTTCTACTTCTACATCGGTAAACTGTTTGTTGGTGTTAGTTACTGCTTCCCAAAAAATCCCATCCGTTTCCTTGAGAATATTTCTTTTCGTCACTGCATATATCTTCTGAAAGCCTTTGCTTCTCGCAATTTCGAAGCCTTTGAGTGCGACTCGTTCACAGCCTTTCTTGGTAATCTTCCTGATTGCGATTGCAGATTCATCGCTTGTTTTAAACTCTATACCTGCATAAAGACCCTCAGTTGCTTCTCTCACGCAAATAAAATCTAATTGATGAGGTGAGTTCTTATATGTCTTGATCGGCCTGACATTTGCGTAAAGTTCGAATTTTTGCCTAATGCTTACTGCGACACTTCTTGGAGCGTTCGGATTGGGAATTGTAGTAGTTGGGCCCTTAAAGCATGCATCGCTTTGCTCTAGAAGGTTCCAAACCTCCTGAGAAATGTATGAATTTCCTCCATTTTTCTTCCACCATTCAGATCCCGCATCACATGGGACCAATTCGATTTTAGAACTGCATTCTTTGAGAACCTTTATCATTGCCCGGACAAGCTCAGGTCCAGTTCCATCACCATTGATAATGGCTGCTGTTGGTCTATTTTTAGCCAAACAAAATCAGATAAAAGGCAAAAATCTCAATCTTTAATTTATCTATTTGGGTATTAGTTCAAACCTTACTACCATGTCGTCGGTGAAAGGAGGCATCGCCGACGCGTTGGATACAGGTGTAAATTCTTTTTCCTCTGAGTGATATGAATACCTTGGACTATAGTCTCCAACGTCAATTAGCTGTTCTACTGGAGTTCCGGTTGTATTATCAAACACTGATATTGTGTTATTATTGTCCACCAAATATACTTTAAGAAAGTCCCCCATTGTAAGTCGGACAGGTCTGACATACTGGATATGTAGCTTGTTACCTATCTCATCGGTATGGATAACCTTAAGACACTCTTTGCCATCCTTAAGTTCTCGTCCAACATTGTCTGGTAATAGCTTTGGTTGTCCATTAACAATGACTTCTACTGTGGGACGGACATTGAAGGTGTCGACATTGTGAGCCTTTAAGCAGATTCCTAGCACAGGGGGCGGAGGAATTAATTGCATTATGAGCAGCCCAGCTAGAGTTGCTGCCCCTATTGCAATCGGAGGTATCAGTATCTGTTTTGTGCTTACCTTCTTCCTGGGCTTTTCCTCTTTTGTTTTTCGTTTAGGCATTCAGATGTTACACCAATCTAATATTGCTGTTTAACACTCTGATTACTGTCTATATATTTGCTTTAGCGATGGCTTCGTTATAAAACAAAGTTGTATAGGTAAATGGATACAATGACCTGCAAATATGACCATGTTGTTGAATATGAACCCAATCAACTTGATTATTTTTATTAATTCTTTAGTCAATCATCATCTATCCCTTTAATGGTTATCTGTGTGTTGATAAAAAAGTGCTGAGTACAACATTACAATTGGATGTATTAACCCTTGTTTTCATCAAAATCATATCTTATATAAGATAGCGTTCGGATATCCGGCGGGGACCTTAGTGCTGACGATAAACATTGACGGAGCCAGTCGAGGTAATCCTGGTCTATCTGGAATAGGAATAGTGATATCCAGAGGAGGGCAAAAAATCTCCGAGTACAAGGAATTCTTAGGTAGTACGACTAATAACTACGCCGAATACATGGCCCTTAAGAAGGCCCTGGAAATAGCATCAACACTTAGAGACGATGAAATAACTGTCCTCTCAGATAGCGAGCTTGTCGTCAGACAGAGAAATCATTCCTATAAGGTCAGGTCAAAACAATTAAAAATGATATCCAGAGAAATCAATAATCTCGAAAAATACTTCAAGTCAGTTTCGTACAGACATATTCCACGAGAACTTAATAGGGAAGCGGATTTGCTTGCCAACAAAGCGATAGACGAATACATATTAAACATTGTAAAACCTAAGAATAGCAGGCAGCTGTGAAGATTCAGAGTTAACCTGATTTATTTTGTAAAGATGAGGAAAAGGTATTTGACTGAGCTGCCAAAAAGAGCTGCCATCAAAAACTCAAACGCTACAGAATCTAAATTTGGCGGACTTTTTATACTTAAAACATATACTAGAAAGGTCAACTTGACTAAACTAAAGGTTTATCTAACGAACTGGCATAGATGAAGAGTTAAACTTGCTGAAGAAGAATGAATCAAGAGTTCCTGGCATAATTAAAGATGTTGTAATCGTCGTAATAGGTGTTGCCATTATCTGGCTTGGGCTCCGTTTCGTATTCGATACTGGTAACCCCTTTTATGTTGTTTCCAGTGGAAGCATGGTTCCAAATTTGAACGTTAATGATATACTCGTGGTCAGAGATGGTAATTCTTTTCAAGATCTAAAGGTTGGAGATATTATTGTCTTCAATAGACCTGATGGAGCCGACAGGGTAATAGTCCACAGAGTGGCCGAAATCTTCGATGATTCAGAAGGAAATCACCAAATTATCAGGACAAAGGGTGATGCCAACGAAGGATCGATTCCTGGGACTGATTTTCCAATCAGGGAGGACGACTATATCGGAAAGGTTGCCTATGTAATTCCAGGTGCTGGAGTGGTTACTAAGATCCTTAGCCCTCCTGTAAACTATATAATAATAGCGGCAATTATCGCATTGATGGTGGTAACTCAAATCAGCAAGAGAAAAAACAACAATAATCGAGATAATCAATCGCAGCAGTCAACCTCAGAAGAGAAATAATGAAGAATGTGAAAAAGCCATTCAGGTAGGTTTCTAGACTTTGAAGATGAAAGCGGAATAATCCAGAGTCATGATAATTTCTTATGGGCATCTAATACGGTGACCCCTCACTTCCTGTTAAGGAGGTCGAATCGGCGTTGGTTTCAAAGTGAGTTGTTTAGGATTATCACGATGAATTATTATTTCAAGGATACTACCGATTGAGACTCACATTCCAACTTCAAGAATAACAATCTATCACTTTTTCCCTTATCTGACTCTAAAATGCACTCACTTTCTTTGTAATTGTAAGA
>JALZGI010000126.1 GCA_030861105.1 Thermoproteota archaeon | reverse complement strand
CGCCTCCTTGACTGGCTTAGGGTGGTCACTGGAGGCTTGAACTTTTTTTTCGAGCTCTTTCTTCTGCTGTGAAAATTCTAACTTTGATACAATTCTTGGAGTTTTCCATTTTCTTTTTAATTATATTTGATACGCTTATTGCAACACCTTCATTTTGGAAGACTCCACCTAATACCAGAACGCTCTAAGGAGCGATAGTTCTTCTGAATCAAGTACTAAAGTTGACATCATATAATCATCCAACTCGTCTCCTAAAACTCATTGGGAAACAAGATTCTATAACATCTTTTTCTAGCGCTAATGCAGGGAAATTAGACTTGCAGCCTCACCTCTGATTAAACAGAGCCATCTGGTAGTAATCTAATAAGGTACAGATATAATTTCTTTTAATGAGAGCTGATAGGTCATGAACTGACCTGAAGAGGACTTATGCACTGCATACTGCATACCTCACATGAGATATGAAAAAGTGTCTACTATATCTAACTCGGAATTCAAGCCCCTTACATTGGAAATATTTTAAAGGGGATCTAAGATGAAAGACGCTAACTCTGTTCAATAATATTGCTATTTCTAATGGAGACAGGTCCATCATATTGAGGAAGTACGATTTAACATCAAAGCAATTTTATCGTAGGATTTCCGGTTTGATGGATGCTGGTCTCATTAAAAGATACAAAGGTAAGTATTCTCTCACCTCATTGGGAAAGGTGGTCTATGATTCACTTATGTTAATAAGTAAAGCGCTAACCTATTATGGGAAATTAAAGGCAATAGAAGAGATCGAAATGTCCTATGGTTCGACCTTTCCCAAAGAAGAATTGACGAAATTGATCAATGTGCTGATAGACAACCACCAAATAAAAGACATAATTATGAAATCAATCCCTGAGGGTATTTCCAAGGAACTGCCAAGCAAATAAAAGGAGAAAACCAAACCGACACTAAACTTCCGGATGGAAGAAGAAGGTCACATTATATAATTGGCAAGGATACTGCAGAAGATGTGAATGCTATTTAACACCTTGAATGGAGCTAGACGGTTTAACTTGAGAAGATAACCTACACATCTACTTAGCATTAGCATTACTTATGCTTCCCATGGCCTTACGCTGTTTTCCAATACGAATATGTATTACTTCATTGATTTTACTTATGGGTTGTTCGGTACCTACTGGTTTGTCAATAATACATGAATCTTTGTCTTTTTCTATTTCGTAAGTTATGTCTGGATACACCACCCGGCGTTCACTAAAATCATTAACGGCATTAAGAAAACATATGTCAACATTTCTGTCTAACAGTTTTATTTTTCTATACAGCTCAAGGCCGTCCAATTTGGGCATTCTAATATCCAGAATAACAAGATCATATTTACCTGGTCTGAACCCAGACAATGCAAGTTGAGGATCTGTGAACCCATCGACTTCAAATAGTTCAGTTTTTTCTAAAACTTCTCTTAAACAAAAGACAACATCTTGTTCGTTAAACTGTCATAACTCTTTTATTTCTCTCATCTTCGTGACGCGTTGAGAATATGTATGTTACAGAATTATCCATCGCTAGGTGACCTTATTTTGTAATGGACCTGACCTACATAGATATAACCGGAATAATTATAATTCAGTGTCCTCTCTCCAGCCTATAATTAATTTATTTACCATCGTTTTAGAACCATCACTATCCAATAAGAAAAGCGAAGCATAAATGTTCTAAACCTAGACCCTAATATATAAAATCAGAATTATGCATTAGGATGTGGACAGCAGGAATATATCTGGGAGAAAAACAAAAGCATGTCAGGGTTGGTATCGTTCATATTCCTTCGTCCCAGTTTGATTCCTCTATTACTCCGTGAATAAATCCATACCCCCATCTTCATTAAGTGACCATTCTAAACTGCT
The DNA here is from genome assembly GCA_030861105.1 of Thermoproteota archaeon. Classification (GTDB taxonomy): domain Archaea; phylum Thermoproteota; class Nitrososphaeria; order Nitrososphaerales; family Nitrososphaeraceae; genus TH5893. Next base: position 306 of record JALZGI010000126.1, on the reverse strand, counting down.
TTCGTTTCCTCCTCCTGAATAACTGCCGATATTAATTTGTCCAATATATCTCTGATTCCCATTCCGTGTTCTTCTATCTCCTTTTCAAATGCGTTATTTGATCCTCTAGCGCTAATAGATCTTCTTCTTTCTTACCGACTATTCTCAATTCACGAAATAATTTAACTAGCATATTTCTTGTAATAAAAAATCTGATAAATAGTCTACTCGTTGACTAATCGTTTAGTAAGCAAAGCATCTTCTAGCTCAACAATTTTTTTGTTTCCTTTAGGAATCCGTTGCAGAATAGACAACTGTAAGTAATAA
>JALZGI010000123.1 GCA_030861105.1 Thermoproteota archaeon | reverse complement strand
ACTACAAGAACGACTTCAACTCCGAAAGCGACAATTAGAGCAGTTAGAACAAGGTCAACAATTAGAAACTCTTCTAAAGCGCCTACAAAGAATACAAAAAAAGACAAAGTAGTCTAGTAGAGTTTATTAGATAAAACGGTAAGAACAAATAGCAATAGAGGAATCAAAACGGGGGACGATGGAATATGCCTGCACCAAATGACACCTAAGTTGTCCCTGGTATGCTTTTGTCTTACTAACTCCTTTGAGTCAGTCAGACTTATCACATACATCTATCCTCTATTACTACATTTTAATGTGACATCGTATTATTTGAATATTAGATATAGACAGTTAGCAAAGACAAAAATGCAATACATCGTTTCCAACAGTTAGAATAAAAAGAAAAGAAAAAATTGCCTATTGTGATTGATTTCCGCCACCAAAGACACCACCTAATGCTTCTCCTAGTTGCTCAAGTGGTCCTTGTTGAGTCTGATTTCCTCCTCCCGTTTGATTTGTTTGGTTTCCACCCATCATTGCTCCTGTCTCATTGGTGGCAGTAGTCACATTATCTTGTGCATAGGAAGAGTCAACAAAGAGTCCTCCTAAAGCCAACAGTGATGATAATGCCAGGGCAAAAGATATCATCAGTATAGTCTTTGACTTCATTGAAAATCATACTGGCTTGTGTATTATAAAATCTTATCCTCTGCTTACCTCTTTTCAATGGAGTAAAAAGTAATCCCGATGGAATTCGGAGAAATGAATAGGAATACCAGAGGAGACTCACCCAATGAAGGCAGAAACCGAAACCAAGTGCGCACAATTTACGTGATTGAGCCTAGGGTCAACCTGCGGGCTAGTTATTAACCGTTTTTATTTCACGTCGTAATGGATGAGGAGAATTAGATTTAGACGAGAAGATTTCGAATGATAATATTGCAATCTAAAGAAGAATAAGGGAAGTTTTGTTATGATTCTTTTCTAATAACTAGGGAAAAATTACTTTATCTATATATACCTATGGGTGGCCGACGAGACGTCAAGAGAAGTCGCAGAACACATAGTGTATAGATCGAAATTTGATTCAGCCATAATGACAGCTAAGTAATTCCTAGATAGAAAGACAGTCCCATTTTGACATAATACCGCTCAATATAAATGCTATAAGACTACATCCTTGCATACTATCTACACTAACTTGAGATGCAAGAACCCAAAAACTAGCCCCAACAGAGGTCAATATGATGGCCAAAATTACTATTATTTTTACGATAGTCCTGTTTTGTTCTGGAGTCGCATTAGAGTCCATCATCACTAGTAGGTTATGCGTCAGTTAGTATATAGCGTTTCAGGATATCAATCCTATCCACTTGTCAAACGGTTATCAACACTAGCAAGGAAGAAAGAGAGGGTATTGGTTTTATTGTTCTCTTTTTATGGAGGTTTCCTTTAGCTTAAACTTTTCCCTCTTTCTATATTCTCTATATCCTTCATTTCCATACGTTGAAGGTGACTCTGTATTGTCTTCAGATGCATTTGTATTGCTCATGCTGCAGCTTTGGTTTGATCAATTATAAAGTTATGTAACGATATCAGATGGTTGTCGTAACTGAGATTATTTGAAATAAAGGAGGCGTAACATAAAAATGCTGATTTTGAGGATGGTATTGAAGAGCTAATATGGACATGGTAGATTCAATTTTTTGACGACCAGAAAGTTCCACGAAATTGTTTCCACTTTTTAAAATCTGATATGATCTTTTTATGATCAAACCCGAGTCCTACATTGTCTACTTGTTCTATATCTATCCATTCAATTGCAGCCGCATCATCCTGGGCTTCAGCCTCAATCTTATCATTGCCCAGTGATATTTTTGCAATAAATACAGTTGACATGATGTGTCCCCTTGGATCTCTCTCAGGTTCCGAGTAAACACCCAGTATATCCATGAGTTCTATATCTAAGGCTGTTTCCTCCTTGGCCTCTCTCTTCGCTGCGTCTTCAACTCTTTCTCCTTCGTTCACAAATCCTCCTGGTAGAACTAAGTGATTTTTGAATGGCTCTTTCTTTCTTCTAACTAACAAGATCTGAGAGTCCCTCTGTATGATGGAGTCCACTGTGGGTACCGGATTTCTATAATTATGTTCCTTCACAAATAGGAGTATAAATAAACGACTAAAAAGTGAAACGGTCCAACAGTTTTTTCATCTTCAGAATGAGTTCCATTCTAAGAAGTAATGAATTTGTGTGAAAAAAGCACACAATGGAGTTTCATGCAAAGTACATGGAGAAGAAAATAGCTGTGATCATAAAGTCACATGTACAACTACGTATGATAAAAGTTCCGAGCTTTGTGAAGACAGCATGAGAGGGAGGGACAGATAAATGATCCTTTTTGATCAATGTAGTGTACTGCCCGGATTCTAGATATATATCACCAGGTAAATGAGATTGCTATAAAAATTATGCAAATAAGTTTCAAATCCCTACCACAGTGATCTCAAACACAAGACTCCTCTGAGTTATTTCGTTGTAAAAGCAATCACATGATATATAATAACCCGGTTAACTAATATCTAACACATAAACCCTACACCTGTCCCACATCATAGATTATTCAGCGAAGCATAGACGCCTTTATTGATTCATCACTAATCGAGAAAAGAGGTCGGACTCTAATCTACGCGAGCATGGGATTTTCAAATCAATTATATAACATGAAAGCTATGATTCTATACACCTGTGCTATTCGAGTTTGTGGTTAGCATATTTGTAAAGGGCTCTGCAAGTATTTTCAAATGGGTAGACCAGAATATGCTGGCCTATGTATTGACTACCGCAAAAAATCTTGAATATATAACAGTATTATGTTGTGCAATACTTTTCTTATTGAATACTATATTTATCACACTAAGACAAGCACGAAAGCTGCCCAAATCATATGTTGTAGAAGTTATTGATATATATGGACAGAAAGTTACGCCAGATGGCTTGCGACTTGTTTTCAAGACCCACGACGTAGCGGAGAGTTATGCTCAGTTCTATCGTGACAGCTATAGTGAACAGTACAGGTTCCACGTTATTGGAGTAAAAGATTAAGAGGACAAACTTAATTTATTCGTTGTGATATCAACTATTATATCTACCTAGAGAGAGCAGAAAATTCTATCTGAAACGAGAAAAAAGAGGATACTCTCCCTAGAAAGCATAAGTGAGATAACAAAAGCAAGAAAGGACTAGAGGAACGAAAACTAAGAGAAGAAACAGAGAAAAGTATATCACGCGCAGTCTATCAGCATCATATGGCATACCCATATACGCGACCTCGGGCGACAGGAGGCTCTGCCAATATAAAATTTGTAGATAGTTTATAATGATAGGCATTACATTGAATATCTCGTTTTGTACAGTATGGAGAAAGGTGTATGGTTAGTACAGAACGAATTCCTCCACAGGGATTGCCAGCTGACGAACCGTTAGGAGTATTGGAGCCTGTTGTTTACTTTAACGGTGCTATGCCCACCGGTGTGACCGTATCGCGACAAGGACGTATCTTCGTTAACTTTCCAAAATGGGGCGATGATGTTCCGTTTACAGTAGCTGAAATACATGGTAGGAAAGCTAAAGCATATCCAAACGTGTCCATGTATCAAACCACACTTGCAAATCAGGCAGGTGCACTAGTGTCAGTGCAATCTGTAGTAGTTGATCCAGCAGACCGCCTATGGATTCTCGATACTGGTAGCCCATTATTCCAACCGACCAAACACGGCGGCCCCAAATTAGTCTGCATCGATTTGAAGACAGATCGGGTTAGGAAAAGTATTATACTTCCACAGGATGTTGCCCTGCCAACTACTTATCTCAATGACGTACGCTTTGATCTACGCCGCAATAGCGAAGGGATAGCGTTCATTACAGATTCGTCTCAAACAGGGCCAAATGGAATTATCGTCGTGGACTTGGGCACAGGTGAAAGCTGGCGCCGACTTCATGATCATCCATCAACTAAGGCAGAGGGGTTACGAACCTTTCTGCCAATTATAGAGGGACGACCTTTCCTAGAACGACAGTCAGACGGATCGATAAAGCAAGGTGCCGGTATGGGCTCGGACGGAATTGCAATAAATGCAGATGGAAAATGTCTGTATTATTGCCCACTGGGCAGCCGCAGACTCTTCAGCGTAAGCACGGACGCCCTTGTTGATAGATCAATGAACGAACAAAAGGTAGGAGAGACCGTCATCGATGAGGGCGATAAGGGCGGTGCTTCCGATGGACTTGAATCTGATTCTTCTGGACGTATTTATGCGACCAACTATGAACACAACTCAATCATGCGCAGAGACGTAGAAGGGAACTGGGAAACAGTGGTATACCATCCCTACCTTTTATGGCCTGACACGCTCTCAGTAGCAGCTGACGGATATCTTTATGTAACTGCAAACCAACTCCACCGCCAAGCACGCTTTCATAGAGGAGAAGACCTACGTCGTAAGCCCTACGTAATTTTCCGTGTTCGTATCAACGCTGACCCTGTCTTGCTACGTTAGATTAAAGGAGGCATCGACAGGTTGAAATTCGTTACTATCATCTAACTGGCAAATTATAATAACTGCATTTAGTTTTAGGTTTATAGGAACATTAGTTCGAAACTGAAATCCAGTATTTGATTTTGAAATAGGCAGGTCAAAAAGGATTTTGAAAACCATGGGTTGTTGATCCATTACCAGGACAAGAAAGGAGTGGGGCGTTTACTTACCAAAGTATGCTTTGACATTTGATCTGTATAGATAGTAAATAACCACACCATGGATGATTATGCTAACTATCGCCCCTATATTCCCGACAGCAAGCGAAACGATAGCCACTATGATGCCTATAACTGATAATATCAGAGTGATAGTCCAAGCCCAGCTTTTACCTCTCCATAATCCATATGCTACAACAAGAAATGCAATACCAATTGCCAAAAATATGATACCAATTCCTAATATTATAAGAACTGCTCCGCTTGCAAGAAATACTATTCCTCCAATCGCAGTTAGAATTGCTACGATTGATACACCCAATGGTCTATGTCTTTGGCTTTCCATAATGTAATCTATCTAACATTGATAGTATTTATTACTCGGATATAAGAATATTAATTTATTGATAGAGAAAATTATTAAATTTGATTTATGATAGAAAAAAGAGGGGAAAGGAAGGCAAAGATCTTAAGCTGTTACGGGAAGTCTTAGCATTCAGATTATGCTTCTTCATTTTGTTACGTTGCTTCCAACTTCTTAAAGGGGCTCTATAACAGTTCTCACAATATGGTTTTCCTTCATAGATATACTCTGCTTCATCGTCTAAAAGTATGTGATCACATTCTATGCATTTAATTAGCATTATTCTACTAAAATGATATACAAGGACCAAAACCAAATAATATTTTATATCGATATTCTTGACATATAATCGAGAATGAAAGAAAATGAAATCATATAGATGCGCTTACTGTGATAGGCAATTCGAGTTGTCAGACAATGCAGTGCCGCAAATGCATGATGGGCAATACGTCTGTGAAATGTGTATAGTGGAGATGGAATAGAATAGGAAATAAAAATGAGGGGGGTTTGAATAGAACTATTGTAGGATCGAAAGGAGGTTTCGGTGGTTACCATTAATATCTACAGTTGCCATCAGGTGCATAATAGGTTGTAATTATGCTCAGAACGGTCTCCGTTTCTTTAACTAATACCTATTTCCATACCCAACTTTTTGTGGAGCAATTTCCCATCTCGTCTACTTCATATTCGAATACAGCCACTGTATTATTGAGAGACGATAATTTCCCTCCTTCAGATTCTGAAGGTGTTCACAAAAATACTGAACCACGGAAACTGACTACCCAGACCTGTAAACCTGCCTATTCCTTGACCTGTCCAAGTTGCCATTCCTTGTCCATCTTTAGCTGTTACTACTTCTTGTCCTTCACCATATAATACCTTTCCTTCTCTCAGCACAGAAGTATAAGTCCCAACATTAGTTGATGGAATTCCCCAAAAGTTTCCCTCCATCACAAACGAAGTTTTCGTTTTAGGTGTCAACCACTTCCAGAACTCTTTGACTAGTTATTTTGCCTCTGGACTCTTCAATTTGTTCTCCCAATGCCATTGTGTTGCTAAGAGGGAATCGTTTATATAAAGAAAATAGTAAAGACTGTCTCGTGCGGCTTCCTTTTATTTTAGTATATTAAGATATTAGGTCAGATAAAACGTCAAATGTTTTAAATCGAGTTGCGTACAATTATCTAATGTAATATGCCACAGGTTCTTCAAATTGAAATTCATACAGTAAAAAAGGTGAATCTTAATGGTGGAACACTTGTTGATGGCTATCCTAGTGGAGGACTATCAAATTCCATTGCTTAAATGTGTTTTATGAAGTTATTTCCTGTTGCAACACATCAGACAAGGTTACTGATTAATTGATTTGCCATTTCGTTGGATGTCCTCTGATCCTAGGGCTGTAGATTTGCTACTCGTTGCTATCCTACTCCTGCAACTGGTTTAGAATGTCCAGGTTCGTTGTGCTCAAATTTCTGATGAGAATCTAGTGTCTCGGCACTATCAAACGGTTTGTCGCATATGTTACAACGGTACTGTTTGCTTGGCCTATTTCTGGTTGAGGATGGAGCTGCAGCCTCTGGCATTACTATTAATAATATATGGATAACATATATGTTTTAATAATGGGGGCAGAGCTATTCTGCCATATAGTTCTGAAACTAACGACCCAGAACAAAGATTCAGAACACTTTAGCATTGTTATTATTATTGCATATTGATAGATTAATTATCGTGGATATTGACCTAATCCAGCAGAGAGGGATTGGTGGAGTGCAGGAAAGAGTGAACAGAATCCCTTTCATCGACATAAATGCAGTGTTGACTTCAGCGGAGGGGGCAAACTTTAATCTATTCTTTGACCACTCGATAATAACCGGAATCTGTATCAGAAATGCAGCCAAAAGAAAATAGGGATCTAGAACTAGAAAACATTGTGGGTAATTTGCTTATTGCAGAGTACCAAGTTGATAAACTCCGAACTCGACTGGCTGATCTAGTTGATGGTTTTCGCCCCAAAATGAGATTTAACAAAGTGTCCACACATGTATTCAAACACAATAACAAGTGGTATAAAATCTCGATTAGAATAGATGAAACCAATGTTACTCAGAGGAGAGACAATACAGCACAAGATAACAATAACGACAACAAGTCTCACAATCTATAATAATGGACTTGTGTATATACTCATTTGGTCGTCAATGGCAGACACTCAAAATTTCAGTTTTAAATATATCGAATCAGGGGGGCTTACTGCTCGCTACTTATTAATCTCACTTGATTCAAATACGAACTCCCTGCACTATTCGACCGACGCTAGCGGCGCTATCGCTTCAGAGAAACCAGTCTCCGAATCTGATCTCAAGGATCTAAAAGATGCGATAACAAGAGAAGAATTCTTTGGGACACAAACAACATACTCACCCAAAGAAAATGAAACCTATGTTGCTTCTAATCTTTCAATCACGATGGGTGACAAGGTACACACAACAAC
>JALZGI010000114.1 GCA_030861105.1 Thermoproteota archaeon | reverse complement strand
ACCACTAGATCTATGTCAGCCACAGAGATGACAATTTCGCCAGCAATTACTGTTTGTTTGTTGATTAACTTATCAAGTATGTCTACAAGGGCTGAGGATGATAATGACTGTTTACCACCTAAATCGTCTATGTCACCTTCTCTATCTCCTAGCGAGGCTACAGGAAGATTTAACTCTTCATATTTGAACCCAAATTTTGTAACCACATCATGAAGGGTTTGCCTCATGTTGATAAACGCCAATCCAAGGCGCTCCAATTCATCGGGCGCAAGGGTTCCAGAAATAACTTTACGCTGTGCTTGCCTTTCGAGAAGGTCCACTAGTACCTTAACAATAGTCAAAACTAGTTTAGCTATACCATTCTGGAGTTCTTCGTTGTTAGCGAGCTGGTCTTTTTTGGTAACACTTGTTTGCTTCTGTTTATGCCTACCAAGACGCCTCGACCCGGCTTGCTTTTCTTCTTTTGATAGTGCTAATTTACTCAACTATCTTCATCTTATTTCCTGTTTTAGTTGTATTTTTTTATTTTTATTTTTTTTATTATTATTATGTTCCTTGACTTGTAGTCTTTTACTACTATCTTGCCATTTTTCCCATGGAAGCTCTAAGCCATATCTCTTTGCCGTTTCTATTGAAGCAATTACAAGATTTATTCTAAGAGAGAGGATCTCAGACTTAAGAAGCGAAACTGTAATCTCTCCATTTATCACTATTCCCTTATCAAGAATCCTATCTAGAACATCAAGAAGATTTTGCCTTTGTACTGCAGAGGAAGGTAGGTATTCCTCAGATCTTTGTTGCTCTCTGCTAATCAATAGCATTCACGTTCTTCTATACTAGGTTGATCCCCCTCGTTTAATCTTGCAATATGAGCATATTCCACTATCTTTAAACCAATGATCGGTGCAGAATGCTTGAAGATATTCTTGAGGAGTAGATCTAGAAAGGAAAACGGCACTAATATCCAATGGTATGCCTCTTTGACACTCGGGGCATTTCGTGAAAACCCACCCGTTATTCATAGCCTCTTTTAACGTTGAATTCTCAAATTTTCCACATACAATGCATACTGCCATGATCTAGCGAATATATAAGGATCCACAACATTGGTATTTTAGGATATCTGTTGTAGTGCCAAATTTTTCAATCTATTGTAGTTAAAATAAAAAGCCCTTGTTTCTATATTTTTGTATAACTTATTGTTGCGGTGGTCTTTGCTGAGTCTGTTGTGGTCTTTGCTGAGGTAGTTGCGCTAATGGTCGTTGCAGCTGCTGTATTAATTGCTGGAGCTGCTCTATTTGCTGCTGTTGTTGTTGTGGCTGTTGTTGTTGTTGTGGTTGCTGTTGTTGTGGCTGCTGGCGACCTCCTAACAATCCCCCCGTTAATCCCTGTAATGACTGCGTTAATCCCTGTAATGGCTGTTGTTGTTGTGGCCGCTCCCCTCGTTCTTCCCTCAATGCTCGCTGGATAGTGCCGCCAGGTTCACCATAAAGTCCCATTGCAGAAGCATATCTTAGGAAGGTTTCAATACTAGCGACTACGATGCGAGCTCTAATAACCAGTAATTCTATACCTATTACTGTAACAGATACATATGCATCGATTACTAAGCCTTTATCTAATATACGGTCTACCAGATCAAATAAGCCCAGAGGTTTGATTTCTGATAGTTTTTCTATTTCTTGTGACATTTCCCTATATTGGGTATTAATACTATTTGAATGATCGCGTCTTTAGCCTGCACAGCTGTTCCAGTAGATCCATCTAGCATTCAGATCGGACAATATGATAAAATCTGTTCTTTCTAGTTTTCTTCTTACTCTTTCCTTTTAAGTAATTCTTTAGGTCAAATTCTTTTATTCGATGCCATATTATAGTATGTACCTAACAACTTAGTTTCTGGGCATTTCCTGAACTGTTGCTGCCCTTCTCTAACTTTCCTATTGCGGCATGTATTACGTTTAGAATCTCTCCTCTCTACTCTAGAAATGGCGGTCTGTCCTTTGGGTTTACTACAACGCTGTTGATGATTGCCTTCTCATCTATGGCCTTGTGCAGTCCTTTTACTAGACCCCTTTATTCCTCTAGTAATGGCTGTTTAATTATCATCTTTGGTGTACTCAACCCAAAGGTCTAATTTCTAGGTTGCACAGTTTTCCTTACAAATTCTTAGAGACCAAAGAAAAATAGGTAGTTGCATGCTATACCTTATTCATGGTTTCCATACTGTAGCAAGCTTATTGCTACGTACTTCGTAACTACTTTGCTACTACTACTGCTGCGGCTGTTGTTGCTGTTGTAGCATTTGTTGCAGCTGCTGTAATAATTGCTGGAGCTGCTGTTGTGACTGCTGTAATAATTGCTGTGGTTGCTGTTGTAGTTGACCCGGTAGTTGCTGTGTTAGTTGACCCAGTTGACCCGGTAGTTGCTGTGTTAGTTGACCCGGTAGTTGCTGTTGTTGTTGGCTTGGTAATTGCCCTAGCTGTTGTAATAATTGTTGTGGTTGCTGCAATAGTTGCCCTAGCTGCTGTTGTGTTATTTGTAATAGCTGCTGTAATTGAGGTTGTAGCTGCTGTAATAATTGCTGGAGCTGTGTCAAGCCTTGTACCAATTGTTGTGGCTGCTGTTGCGCTTGACCTGATAGTTGCCCTAGCTGCTGTTGTGGCTGCTGTTGTGGCTGCTGTTGACCTCCTAACAATCCCTGTAATGGCTGCGTTAATCCCTGTAATGGCTGCGTTAATCCCTGTAATCCCTGTGATGGCTGCTGCCCTTGTTGTTGCAGTAGCGATTGTATTTGCTTTAGTAGCTGCTGTGACTGATCTTGCGACTGATCTTGTTGGGATTTAGCTGCATCACTTTTATCCTGTTTCATTCCAATTATAATCAACGCAGTATTAAAGATAAAGGTTTTCTCACAACAAGGTGGTACAGACTATAGCCAGATATATAATTGATTTTTCAGCAATCACTAACCTTGACGCTTAATTGATGAATAGATTATTCGTTATCTATTAGGCCATCACTAATTTGAAGGTAACTAGTAAATATGTAATTCAGCTGTCTTGCTCATTAAGCTTAAGAAGTTTAAGAATATATCTGTCCGTAAACCTTTATCTTCAATACTGCGTTGACTATTAACTGGAATGAAACAGACGGAAGCTCAAGCACAAGCTAACAGTAACCAACAGTCGCAAGATCAGTCACAGCAGCTACTAAAGCAAATACAATCGCTACTGCAACAACCTATGCAACAACAACAACCTATGCAACAACAACAACCTATGCAACAACAACAACCTATGCAACAACAACAAC
>JALZGI010000113.1 GCA_030861105.1 Thermoproteota archaeon | reverse complement strand
TTAGTTGGAACAATGCTTGGATTTATTGCAGGTGCAATAGCGATCTTTAATGGTGCTAGTTTTATTGGGATTATTGTCATTTTAATTGCGATTCCCACTTTTGTATTCTGGCTAGTTCTCATCATTTTTTCCGCAAAACGAATTTTACGTCTGCCGTCTTTCTCACTAGCAATAGTGCAAAAGTTCATTGCCAAGGAAAGAGCGGAACGTATCATAGATTCGGTAAATAATGCCATAGCCGACTTGTGTAAAATGAGCAGGGCAAATTTCAATTCTATTAAGGCAATTAGGACTTTTGCAATTGGAATAGCTATAACCTTTGTGGCCTTTCTCTTTCAAGGCCTATCGTTTATGGTTTTAGCAAATGCAGTCGGTTCAGAAGTTGGTTTGTTTGATTCTTTAATGGCTACATCCGCATCCACTGTGCTAGCCACTCTCCCCGTCACGATAGGCGGCTCTGGGTTAGCAGAACTTGGTTTATGGGCGTATGTTACTGATCTCAACAGTATTCCAGATTTAGACGATGTTCTAAAAGACTCACAATTGAGTGTAATTATAGTATGGCGGATTGCTTCTTATCATGTCCCCTTGGTGATTATGTGGATAGCCCTAATGAAAACAATAGGAAAAGCTCCGCTAAAGGATACCAGAACTTCTACATATTTAGTATCCAAAGAAGTCAAAAGTGACCAGTCGGAGTCGTTTGGTGATAAAGAAAAGAAAAATGATAGATCTGATAACCTTTTATGACGAGGGAGGTACATTAAATTCGGCACGTAATAGATAAAGTTCTGTAGAGTGCAGAAGGGTACGCCTAATCTTCTCCTTCGCTTCCGTTTTCTCCTTCCGCTGGCATTGAGGAAGTGGCAATATCTGACTCGACATCCATAAGCTGAATTTCCTCCAGTTCAAATCGATAGATAGCATCCATTTGGAGAGAAAATTTAGATTTTAATAGTTCAACAAGCTTGGGGCTTAACTTTCCCCTAAACATTTTAATCTTAAATTCATAAACGACCCCTTTCATAAAATCATTCATTGATATAAAATTGGGAATATCCAAGCCTTCAATGATAGTTCTTCCATCATGCAACGCTTCATAGAGCTGTATATCTATTTTGGACTGTTCCTGGTATATATCAAGAATATATCCTGTCCTAATTAGGATCTCTGGTTGATCAAATTGCACTGTTTTGATTTCGTCTTCTGCCCATTTGGGCAAGGGTTCTTCTGCAGCTTTGTCTGTTGTGCTCTTGGTTTTTCGCATATGGCCTAAATCCTTAATTGCATATGTAGTAGCCATATTTAATTGCATTTTACCACCCTATACCAGTGTTTGACTACAGGTGCGCCAGGGTCATAAATTTCGGGCAGTATAAGGTAATCGTATACAAGTTTACGAACCAACGAGACAGTTGTCTAGGATTAACATTAACAATCACAAAATATAAATTAATTATCGCCTAATGCCATTAAATTTAAAGTCTGTTTTTTTATCGTCATCTTCCAAATAGGTAGATCAAAACTGTACTATAATCCAATATCTACCTTCTTGTTTAGGGCCTGAAAAGATCATCATTATAAGGATGCGAATAGGTTAGGGTAGCTGTACCCTTACGTTAGGATATGTTACGATTACCAACGCAATTGCTCTCTCGGATGGAAAGACTCTAGATATAAAAGTTAAGAAGAGTATCAAAGCTAAAAAACCCACTATAATTGTTGATATTGGAGGAATATGTACAATATTCCCTTCGGACTATGAAATCAAAAATCTCTGCGAAATGCTATCAAAAAAGATGAACTGGATTGCCAAAGTTTCCAGATATTATGAAAGACTAAGATCCGGCATACCTGAATACCATCTCATGACAAACACAGTTTGCTTTTTCGGAAAAAGATATTGGATTAGAATAATAAAAGACAGACACTCCTTTGCAATTGTATCGAAAAACCTGAACATCATAACTTTCCATGTCCCAGATAAACGTAGGTTCAAACAAGATATTTTTAAATGGTATAAAGAAGAAACTACAAAGGTAATTAACGTTCGTTTGCCTCGTATTGCCTCTGAGTTAAACATTAAATACAATGCTTTCTGTATCAAAAGGGAAAATTCAAGATGGGGAAGTTGTTCTAAGAAAGGCAATATACATTTTAACGCTCTTTTGTCTGCTGCTCCTATCGAAGTCATTAACTACGTAATAATTCATGAGCTCATGCACATTGTTGAGCCCAACCACTCAACAGAATTTTGGAATCATGTTAGAAAGGCCGACCCAGAGTACATTGACCATAAGAAATGGCTTAGCACTTACGGATCATTGATAAGCATGAGACGAATAAGCCTAGATAGGACGACCCATGATACATAAAGCGTTTACTAGTAATTATTAGTTATTCTAAGATTTGATCCCAACAGGCACTTTTTCGTAGGATATTCGTTCACATCATGTTAGTGGTCTATTAATATTGCATATAGTTGCTCTAGGAGTATAACTGGCAGATTAGATGAATCGAATTAGAGCTCCTATGAAATACGTCATAAACCCAGATATCCTTAACTCATTACTAAGTGACAAGGCTAAAAGAAAAAATACAATAGTAGTGGATGTTAGGACCTTTGCAGATTACGTGAAAGGACATATTCCTGGTGCTATTAATGTAGATCTTATGCAGTTCCATTGGATTGACACCTCCAGTACAGGAATCACGCAATTTAATGAACAAACTCGAATCCTTTTTTCCAATCTTGGACTGGAAAATGGCATAACGGTGATCTTTTATGAAAACAACACAGCACCAACAGCTGCCAGAGGAGTTTGGCTGCTAAACTACTTTTCACATCGTAATGGTTATTTACTGGACGGTGGGCTTGAACGGTGGCAAAAAAAGGGATATCCTGTAGAATATAGGACAAATCCGTATCGGCACTCTGAATTTAGAGGTATAGTTAAACCCGAAATTCTTGCAACTTACGAAGAGATACTTACCGCTATAAAAGATAAGAACAACAATGTATTAATTATTGATACACGCTCTAGTTCAGAGTTTGATGGGTCAGTTTTACGCGCAGCTAAAGCTGGGCATATACCGGGTGCAATAAACATCGACTGGAGTAAAAATATTAAAAATGGGGCCTTCAAAGGTAAAGAGGAGTTAAAAGAGGTATATTCCCAAATCCCAAAGGATAAAGAGATCATAACATACTGCCAAGGAGGATACAGAGCTGCACACACCTTCCTTGCGTTAAAAATGATCGGATTCAGAAAAGTAAAGGTTTACCTAGGTTCGTGGGGCGAATGGGGCAACAAGGAAGGGCTTCCAGCAGAAAAATAATCCTCAGATGGAGAAATTGTCTTTCTAATTCGAGAATTCACTGACCAGATTATATTGATCAGATACAATG
>JALZGI010000106.1 GCA_030861105.1 Thermoproteota archaeon | reverse complement strand
GAGATGACACTTTTATCTTCTGTTCTTAACAAATTTGTCCTGGCTAATACCTCTGAGGGCATTTCCCCAGTTTTTGCAATCTGAATAAGTATCATTTTTGCAGCATTTCTATTGACAGTTTTATTGTCAACTAACTTAGCTAATTCTGCAATATGTTTTGCTTCGATTTTTAACCCTGTGAATAGAGAAGCACGTGCTGTTGAAGAATACATTTTAGGTTCCATCAAAAGATCATCATCTGTGAATCTCAAAAGTTCAGTAACAATCCAATTAGCAATCTCCTTTGGTGAAGAGTAAATCTTGACAGTTGATTCAAAAAAGTCAGCTAGTTCCTTATTGTCAATTAATACTTGCGCAGTGTGTTCTGAAAGTTCGTAGCTGCTTATGAACCGTTCTTTTCGTTCATCAGGTAATTCCGGCATTTTTGCGTTGAGCGTTGATGTATATTCTTTCCCTATTAAAATAGTGGGTATATCAGGCTCAGGGAAGTACCGATAATCCTGCTCTTCCTCTTTGGTTCTGGCTTGCTTGGTTACCTTTCTCATCTCATCCCAATGTCGGGTCTCGGCTTGAATTTTAATTTCATGCATTGACATTGTTTTTTGTCGGGCAATTTCGTAGTTGAGTGCCTTTTCAACATCTTTAAATGAACCGACATTTTTTATTTCAACTCTCTTCCCGCCTTGTATTGAAACGTTGGCGTCACATCTGACTGCTCCTTCAAGTCTCGTATTGCATACTCCTAGATGTTCAATAATCGATGTAAACTTGTTTAGGAAGATACGAACGTCCTTTGGATCGGAAAAGTCAGGTTCGGTTACCACCTCTACTAACGCGATGCCGGCCCTATTGTAGTCAATTAATGTATAAGAGCCACTTGTACTTATGCCGTTAATCTCATAAATCAATCTGCCTGGGTCTTCTTCAAGCTGAATTCTCCTAATTCGTGCGCTCTTTTTACCGTAATTTAGTCTACCTTCTACCCCAATACTCGTAATCCCATATGTATTGTATTGAGTCAGTTGGAAATTCTTCGGAAGATCAGGATAGAAATAATTCTTTCTATAAAACACAATATTTTCTGGGATTTGGCAGTGTAAAGCAAGCGAAATCATGCTAGCCAGCTCCAAGGCTGATTTATTTAGTAGCGGTAGTGTTCCTGGAAGTCCGCAGCATACTGGGCATATGTTTGTGTTAGGTTCCTTCTCACGATAATTGCTTGGGCAAGAACAAAATAATTTACTCTGCAGAGCAGTTAACTGGCAATGAATTTCGAGACCTACTCTTGTGCTCAAATCATGGTCATCTATTGTTTCCATCATACCATCACAATTCTGGGCATCTATCAATATTAGTTTCATTCTCAAACATTAAAGCTGCATCAAACAACCTTTGTTCTTGAAATTCATCTGCCATTATTTGTAGGCCAATTGGCAAACCATTGCTAAAGCCAGCTGGCACTGATATTGAGGGTATACCTGCAAGATTGGACAATACAGTATCAATATCAATCATAAACATTTTGACAGGATCGTCTATCTTTTCACCAAGTTTGAAAGGTAAAACAGGCATAGTAGGTGTTATCAAGGCATCATACTTTTTGAATAATAATCCTACCTCCCGTTTCAACATAGTTCTAACCCTTTGAGCTTTCAAATAATATTTACCGTAATAAGCTGAGGACAGGATGTAGGTCCCAATGATAATCCTCCTCTTGACCTCATCACCAAAATTGCTTCGGACTTTGGCAAAATATGAATTCCACTCATAACCATCAGGAGGCAAGTTGAATCCATAACGGATATTATCATAACGGGCTAGATTGCTGCTCGCTTCTGCCATTGCTATTGTATAGTAAGATGCTAGAGCATATTCAGTGTAATTTATTGACACTTCTTCACAATAACAGTCTAGACTTGAAAAAAGATCCATCGCAGAATATATGCATTTGCAAATATCCGGTTCAGCTCCCTCAGTTAGTTCTTTTATAAGTCCAATGCGCAACTTCCTTTTAGATGGAGAAAGAAAGTCCGCTGTGTTATATTTAACCCGGACGGTTTGATCATTATAGTCAGCCCCTGCGATAGTGTTCATTATCATAACTACGTCGGAAACAGTTTTACCAATAGGTCCAATCTGCTCCAAACTATTAGCATATGGTACTAGTCCAAACCTGCTAACCTGGCCATAAGTAGGTTTTAGGCCAACAACTGAGCAAAAGCTTGCTGGACACCTGATAGACCCACCAGTATCCGAGCCCAGCGAAACAGGACATTCTGAGGATGCCACGCTTGCCGCGCTGCCGCCAGACGAACCACCAGCAACACAATCAATATTCCATGGGTTATGGGTGGGTCCAAAGTTGCTAAACTCTGTACTAGAACCCATGGCAAACTCATCCAGGTTTAGTTTTCCAATTATAATAGCATCATCATCTTTTAAACGCCTGACCACAGTTGCATCATAAGGGGGAACATATTCTTCGAGAATTTTTGAGGCACATGTAGTTTTGAGGCCCTTAGTACATATGTTATCTTTTATACCTATAGCAGTACCCGCAAGCGCACCCACCTTTTTTCCATCCTCACGTACCTTTTTGTCTACCAAACGGGCCTTCTCTATGGCACCCTGGCTATCTATCAAAACAAACGCATTAACCTCACCATTTACCTTGTTTATCCGTTCCAGAATTTGGGAGATGTACTCTTCTGCAGAAAAATCTTTCGCCCTTATCCCTTCACTAACTTGTTTAACAGAAAGGTCGTATAATCTCAATTGTCTAAATTATCCTTGGTCCCTTAACGAAATTATCTTTTCTTTTCGCAGTTTCGCTTAATGGGTTGGATTCAAAAGGTCGACAATCATCTTCCCTCAGTTGATGAATCCTTTTATCTGTAGAAACGGGCTCAATATCAGATAACGTAACACTATCTAAGGTATCCATGTATCGAATTATTTCTTCAACCTGCTGCTCATATTTTAGGATCTCCTCTTCTGTTAATTCTAATTTTGAGAGCTTACACAAGTATGTTATTGTTTCTCTTGTCACCGTGGGCATTCAACTGACCAACAGAATTTTTTACGGTAACAGCCTGTCTATATCCCTGGGGTAAAGAGTTACATCACGTATATTGTCACAGTTAGTTATCACCATCAGCAGGCGCTCCAATCCCAGCCCAAATCCTGCATGAGGCGGCACCCCGTAATCGAATACTCGAAGGTGGTAGTCAAAGGCATCTACATTTAACCCTTGTTTTTTCATTCTTTTCAATAGGTCATCCTTTTTGTTTATTCTAGTGCTGCCCGATGAGATTTCCAACGATCGGTGCATAAGATCGAACGACTCGCATGTCCTTTCATCTTCCGTAGCCTTAGTCTTCACATAAAAAGGTTTGACTGAAGTAGGCCAGTCTGTGATAAAATAAAAGCCATCAGCCGTACTGTTCGTAAGACTTTTGATCATTTGTGGCGGAAGATCATCCCCCCATTTAATATGCTCTCGTAGATCCTGAAGTTTGCTAACTATATCACTATATGAGTATTTGGGAAAAGGTAATTCAAGCTTCGGCAAATGTATGTCAAGATATTTAAGATCATTTTTGTTTGTTTCTTTAATTGTATCAACTACGAACGAGATCATGCGTTCTAATAATTCCATGATGTCATAATAATCTACAAATGCCTGCTCCACATCAATTGAGGTCGCCTCTGCAAGATGTCTATTTGTGCGTGAAGGCTCTGCTCTAAAGATTGGCCCAATTTCAAATACACTTTCAAAGGCCATAGTTAGCTGCTCTTTGTATAGCTGAGGGCTTTGGGCTAGAAATGCTTCT
>JALZGI010000102.1 GCA_030861105.1 Thermoproteota archaeon | reverse complement strand
CTGGTGGATACTTCAAACCTACTCGTAAAACAAAAAACTCAAATTAACAAGATTAATCAAAATCTCCAGTCCTTGCAGAAACAAATGAAAGCAAGGGATAGACAAGCAGGAATAGTTAATCAATTACGTGCTCAGATAAATCTGATTCAGAGACAGATAACTCAAGTTCATAAAACTGTCAAGAAAAGACCAGATAGCAAAATACAATCAGTTAAAAAAGTGTCAAAAAACAAGAAGCAAAAAAGTAAGAAGAAAAGTAAGAAATGACACCATAGTAGTCTAAGGTCTTAGATTCTGAATATTGAAGAATTTAGGTCGCAAGATGCTAATCTAATGCGTGGAATGCGACGTGTACTTAACGATAATGTGGAATATCTTTCTTTAAAGGAAAATCATATTGTGACGATTGTTAGAGCAGTTAAGAAAGTAGGCGAGACAAATAATGAGAAAATAGACACATGATATTTATCCTGTATAAATTCCCCAATACTAAATATCTCAAGTTCAACACATTGTCGCAGTTTCTCTTTCTACTTCTGGATAGAAGGACATTTAAGCACGATATCCAATGAATGATATTGATTATACGAACGTCGGGTTTCTGAGGGGCCTGAGATAAGGGAGGCATGTTCATTACTAAGGGAAATGGTCTGAGATTTAGTCAGTTTGGTTCCCCTAGTTTGGAATAAGATTGAGTCCCTAAAATATTAACGAGCGAGACACAGTCTCGCGAGACTAGAGGATAGACATATGTGATAAGTCTCTGCGTGGTAGACAAAAGGATACCGGGGGCCGTATTCCAACTTTTGATGATCCTCTATTACTATTGCATATATATGCTTAGAATAAATTCACAATGAGGAAAGCCTATATTTTTTAGTGATATTTAATTCGAATAGTTTATCAATTTTAGCAGTTATACTGATTGAGATACTTTGGTAGAGCTTATGCGGACAATCGATTTGGTTCTACCACCAGAAATTTGGGAGCGATCGTTGCATCTAGTTACGATATTGGCCAATAAATAAGTATTAAAATTGATCCAAGGGTAATTGAGATGGACCGTAGTTGATATTAGTCACCCATTGTGAGTAATAAAATATATATGAATTGCATAGCATGCCTTCAAGAAAAAATTAATATTTCCTTTCCTGACTTATAGTCAGTACAAGGTGGAATAAGCTTTGATGTCCATAGGAAATAATCAAGGCCAACAAGTTCCAATCTTACTTCTAAAAGAAGGCACTACTGAAACAAAGGATAGAGATGCCAAGAGAAATAATATTACTGCTGCCAAAGTGGTTGCGGAAGTAGTTAGAACAAGCCTTGGTCCGCGAGGTATGGATAAAATGCTTGTAGACTCACTTGGTGATGTCACGATTACCAATGACGGTGCAACAATACTCAAAGAGATTGACGTGCAACATCCAGCAGCCAAGATGATAGTCGAAGTCGCCAAATCTGTTGATAATGAAGTTGGTGATGGAACGACGTCTTCAGTTGTTTTGGCAGGTGCCTTAATCGAAGAAGCGGAGGAACTTATTGGTAAAGAAGTTCATCCAACTGTAATTGTAGATGGCTACCAAAAAGCTTCAGAGAAAGCTCTAGCTGTTCTGAAGAAAGACATAGCCATAAAATCTAACCCAGAAGACAGAACATTACTGAACAAAATTGCAGTTACATCCATGGCATCTAAACTTGTTGCAAATAATGCACAGGAACTATCTAACATTGTGGTTGATGCAGTCCTGTCAGTAGCAGAGAAGTTAAATGAAGGTGAAGGAGATGAAATTAAAGTTGACATAGACAATATCAAAGTAGAAAAGAAAGCTGGTGCTTCTATACATGACACACAATTAATCCATGGGATTGCTTTGGATAAAGAAGTAGCACATGCTGGTATGCCAAAAAGAATAGATAATGCCAGAATAGCCCTGTTGAATTGTCCTCTAGAAATTGAAAAGACTGAAATGAATGCCGAAATTCGCATCGATCAACCTCAACAGATGCAGAAATTCCTAAATGAAGAAAATAGGATGCTCAGATCTATGGTTGATAAAATAAAATCATCAGGAACCAGTGTTGTGCTATGTCAGAAAGGTATTGACGACATTGCACAACATTACCTAGCTAAAGAGGGAATTCTTGCAGTAAGAAGAATAAAAGAAAGTGATATGACTAAACTATCAAAAGCAACAGGTGCAAGAATGATTACAAATATTGATGAGTTATCTAGTGCCGATCTGGGCTCTGCTGACTTAGTTGAGGAACGCAAAGTAGAGACAGACAAATGGGTCTTTGTAGAAGGTTGTAAGAATCCAAATGCACTATCTATTCTAGTTCGAGGCGGATCTCAAAGAATAGTAGATGAAGCTGAAAGGTCAGTGCATGACGCCATAATGGCTGTAAAGGATGTCGTGGAATATCCATATGTAATTGTAGGAGGAGGCGCAACGGAAGTTGCTATATCTCAGAAAGTGAGGGAATGGTCTGGTTCATTATCAGGCCGCGAACAACTAGCTGTAGAGAAGTTTGCTGATGCGATTGAATCAATCCCGTTAGTATTGGCAGAAAATGCTGGTATGGATGTAATAGATACACAAGTACAGTTACGCGCTAAGGGCTCGTCTGGTGAAGGAGTAAAATATGGTATTGATGTACTCAATGGTAAAGTTGCCAATTTGGCTTCTAAAAACATCTATGAACCCTTGTTAGTGAAAGAACAGATCATCAAGTCGGCTACTGAGGCTGCATCTATGATATTGCGTATTGACAATGTTATAGCTGCTTCTAAATCCAAAGGTGCTGGAGCATCACCACATGGTGGTGCTGGCGGATACGGTGGAGCAGGCGCTGGAGGTTATGGTGGCTATGATGACATGGAATAACACTAGCAGTAGTTACAGCAATCATAGTTGTACACAGAACGCCTATCCAAAATAAGCAACTTTTTCATTTTTTTCATTAACAATAATTTCTTAAGAGAATTGATTTAGAGAAAATTAGGTAAAATATAGCTACCATTTGTTTCTTTAATAGAATTCCTACCCTTCATGGCAACATTACAAGATCTTATCCTACATAGAGGCCTTATGGTTCTGAATAATATCACCCATGGTCAAACAGTATCCTAAGTTAATAAATTACTAAGGGAACAAGAGCATAGTTATCTTGTAGGTCTAACTCTCCCTGGATCAACACAAGAAGACCAAGGGTTTGACCATTATTCTGTACAGCAAAAGGCGGACTCAATACACAGGAGTCATCCCAGTGCAGACATGTCAATCACTTTATCGATTTATGCAAAAGTGGTTGTGGTAATAATCTTTTGTCAATTTCCTTTAATATCCAATCATCATAATATTGCCATTTGGTAAGTATGTAAGCATCTGCACTTTTAACCCCTTCAAAGGAGTTCACCTTAGCCAAAACAGAATCAACTGTGAATACATTTTCACCAAAGAGTACAAATGTCAATCGATCTTCGGGTTCAATTATACTAGGACTGTATAGGATATTTGCCTGAAATTCAGAGTACATACGTTCATGGATACTGTGATAATGGGATTTTGTAACGGTTATTGGTATAGCAAACTGAATGTATCCTATCATGGCAGCTGGACTGCACTGAATGGAGAAATCCAATAAACGTCCTTCCTTCATCCTATCGATACGTCTTGTAGTGGTCTTTTCAGAAATACCAACTTCTTTTGCAATATCAGAAATCTCTGTCCTAGCACCAGATAGCAGCAAACATTTTATTATTCTCAAGTCTGTCTCGCTTACATCCGTAGATGCAGCAGCAGATAGTTCAGCAACAGAGATGCCGCTAACAGTTGCAGGTTTTAGACTATCATTTAGTGTTTGAATAATGTTGTCATCCAATGGTTGTTTGATGATAAGAGCAGCCACTGAAGTTCTTCCCATATGGTGCACATGATATGCAAGATCTCCAAATTGCTTTACACGTTGGATGACATCATCTTTAGTTATTCCATTGTTTGCCCTTACCAATACAAGCACTGTTCTATAACCAAAAGCTGCAGGGTTAACTCTAACTACGAACTTTTCTATAACACCGCTGCGTATCATATTCTTAACCCTCGCTTTTACACTCTTTGATGTTAAGCCAATCTGCGAACCTATGCTGTTATAGGAGGTTCTAGAGTCCCTAGCTAAAGTGGAAAGAATACTGAGATCAACCCTATCAAGTAACAGTCTTTCCATTTATGTCATTACTACTGTATCACCAGCCAATAATAAACATGTCTGATCTTGGGAGTCATACTTCCTCCAAGGATAAGTATTGGTATTATACGTATTGATATATGAAAAATATTGAAATAAATGGAAAAGTTGAACGACACCTGATTACTAAAAAAGAGCAGAGCAATAAGCCATTAAGTCCTAGATTAAAAGGTACGGTCGAAATTGAAGGAGAGTTCACAGTTCTTAGGTTTGAACGACAACTCTCTTATCCAAGTGAACCAATATGGAAGGCAATTACAGATCCAAAAGAGTTAGTTAGTTGGATGAATACTAAAGCAGTAATAGATGGACATAAAGGAGGCACCATTGATTTTGTCAATACCTTTTCAGGGTTTCATACAACAGGACGCATTTTAGTCTGGGATCCGCTACGTATTTTTGAACATGAGTGGCATATATCTCCCAATCCAAGTTTACCTAATGGTGAGCCTGATTCTGTTATTCGTTGGGAGCTCAAACGGGATGGATACTCAAATACAAAAACACTTCTTACTCTCACTCACAGCCGTCTCACCAAATTAACGTCTTCGTGGTTCGCCCCTGGATGGCATGCATATTTAGATCGCCTTGAAGCTAGTCTAAACAACGAAGTGCCACCAGATTGGATGCAGCGATTCGCAGAGATTAAAGAACTATATCCCTCATAAGCCCATTCATATACACACTGCAAGATCCAAACGAAGAGATCCCCGATCCCAAACAACTATTATTATTACTATAATGATAACTACTGTGGATGTATTCTTTTATGCGTCTTCATCCAGCAATTTGAGAGTACATTCAAGCAATAACTGTATCTCTTCTATATCATATTTTGACAAAATAGAGATAATCTTATCAGCTGATACTGTTGTCTCATGTTTCAGTATATTATTAACAATTTTAATCAAAGCAGTTTTTCTCTCATTAAAACTTGATGTATATATGTGAGAGATTACATTCCTCAAAATGTTGTCATGATTAACTATATCTACGAGTTCAACAACATCTCTTGTCATTTCTTCCGTTCCCTGTAAAAGAGACATCGAAATACAATATTGACAGTAATAATTTAAGAGCATGTGTTATATTGGAATAGCTTAATGCCTAGAAGATATTGACGAGATAATATCGATTGGAGATATTAGCACTATATAAGGCCGCCGTAAGAGTTATTCGGACTTTTAATATCCTTAATTACATTCATCGATATTTCAGAAGGAAGCAATGGCAACATCCACAGAGCATCAAGAAAGATACAAAGTAATGATGCAAATACTACGTACCGTAAGCAATAGCGGCATTAAAGGTATACCAAGAACATTGATTATGGATAAGTTGTCTCTTTCTGATTCCCAATTGAAGAAATATCTCTCATATCTCTTGGAAAATGGTCTTGTAGAAAAATTCCCTCAGCAAATTTATAGAAGCAGCAATCGCGGTAATGAATCGATTTACAAAATAACAAAAAAAGGTATGCGCTTTATGCACATTTCTCAAATTGAGAGCATTATAGGCATTAAGTCGTCAAAAACGCTATTTGGAACAAACACAATCCAAGGTCATATTATCTTTCACAGTTAAAATTGGTTGACTCACAGCACCGCTTCCGATATTTCTGTTCTATGTTTGTCTTAACCTTTGTATGTAGTATGTTGAGAATGGTAATGAAAAATTATTTTACAAAATTACAGGAAAAAAGTCGTTTATTGCAGATTTCTCAAACCCCCTCTTATTTTGAATTGGAAGGACTGGCTAGTAACATAATTTGACATTCCTTGGAATATTAGATAAAGATAATATGACAATACGGTATTGATGTTTATATTATGCAATCAGACTTCTTCAGATATCCTGGCATAGAAAAAATATGTATTCAAAACAACTTCAAATGATCGAAGTAATTTGGAACTGGAACCTTAATAGAGTGCAGAACAAGTCACTCTTTTGGTATAGTAAAAAACACCAACAAAATGTCGAATAAATATGAATATTCTTATACTTCCGGCGGCAGAGACTCTGTTAACTAAAGAAGAGATAGATTGGATTCATAAGAGCATTCCTGGAAACGAAAAAGTAATTGCAGATGCCATTGAATTCGCAGTTAACCATCCTGAAACTTTTGTTGGTATACTGATTGGCGGATTTGATAACGAGAAGAATATTGATTATGTTATAGAAATTACAGAGATAGACCCAGAAGACATGGACTATTGGCAGATGAGGGGGGAGATAAGTCCGACTAACTATACTGCTGACATAGTAAGAAGACAAAAGACAGCAATTGAAAAAGAAGAAGAAGATGACGAAGATAATTTAAGTGAAAGGAGATTGTTGGTGGGGAGAGTATATTTATGATTTTAATTACATTCCGATGGTATAATAGATCCATATCTCAGATGAATTAACTAGAAAAAGGAAGGTCTTTAGATAAATAGAAAAACGAGACAGAGTGTGTCTATAAGTATGCAAAAGCTTTTGATACATGCTACTATAGAACTTGCAATTAAATTAGAAGAAAAATTAAGACATCATTATGATGTTCAGCTGGATATTTTAAATGACTTTGATAATAAAAAGAGTAATTCTATTGTCTGCGAAATAAAAGTCAAGGTAAGACAAGACTGGATTACAATATGTAGATTTGCACCCAATGAAAATTTAAAGGATATATTAACTATGTTTCGCGTTAACTATGAACTGAAGGTAGGAAGAAGATCAACAACAACCACATAGATCTCTTCGATTTTTTTGATTGAAAAGCTAATTTGATGCCCAAAAGACTACGAATATTCATTGAAATATCGGATTCATGCTTCTAACAATCCGAACCTCGTTAATTAAGCGTAATAAAATCCTGTTCTAATTCTAAAGCTTACACACGGCCTTGGCTAAGGCTCAGGTTACGAACAGGTCCAACCGATTAATCTCTTATATTTGCAAATTCTCTTTTAAAATAGTCGATGGCGAAACCATCGACTATACAAAACTCCACTATTTCAAGGGAAGTAGTATTATTTACAAGAAAGTTTTTAGTCTCTTCTACCAATATCCCTGCGCACCTATCTTTAGGAAATCCAAAAATCCCAGAGCTGATAGCTGGCATTGAAATATTTCTAAATTTCCTTTCTGAAGCAAGTTCTAAGCTACTTCTGACTGCTGCTCTTAATTTTACATATTCGTTTCCTTCACCCATTCTTGGCCCGACTGTATGTATTATGGACTTACACGGCAATCTACCTGCTAAAGTGATAACAGAAGACCCAACAGGCACAAAGCCTATTTTATCGCTTTCTTGCTGTATTATTTTTCCACCTTTTCTTACAATTGCAGCTGCTACTCCTCCTCCATGTTTTAGATAAGAATTTGCAGCATTAACTATAGCGTCTACTTCTCTATCTGTAATGTCGCCGAATACAAGCCTCAGGGTTTTCTTGTTGGCTAGATGGATTTGGTCAACTACAAATGCATCCATATCTATTGGAGAAGTTGACTATATTGTCACCATTATTATTACTATATGGTTGATTCAGCTGGTGCCTGTTGACTAAAAGATGTTTCTTAATGGCTCCAATAGGACATGAAGATATTGATATCAGAGATCGATCATAAAATCTTAGGGTATGTCATAGAACCAGCAGTCAAGGAACCTAATTATTAATAAGTTATTATGAGTATACGGGCAAATATTTTTTCATTATCTCTTTTACTTCATCGTCACTAACTTGGTTAAAATCCTGATAAAAACGTCCAACGGCTCCAAATGGTTCCGGTGTATATAGAACTATTACTTTGTCTGCTGCCCGGTTTAAATCCTCTAGAATTTCTCTCGGAGCAAGAGGTACTGCTATTATTAGCTGTCTGCAGTTGTGTTTATCCTTTATCCATTTTGCAGATGCTAAGATAGTCGCTCCTGTTGCAATACCATCGTCAACTAATACAACTATTTTATCTTCTAGTTTGTTATCATAATTCCTACTACCTCTAAATTCAATCAGTCTTCTATCTATTTCTTTTACTTCTTTTCTAATTTGAGATTCAATATAATCTTGTGATACATTTATCATCTCTGCTACATCATTTAAGAAATAGCTGCCATCAGGCATCACAGCTCCAATTGCTAGTTCAGGATTGAAAGGAGCACCAATCTTTCTAGATACAACTAAATCAAGTTTAGTTCTAAGCTCTATTGCAATAATATCACCTAGAATGATGCCCCCACGTGGGATAGCCACAACTATTATATCAGATTCATTTCTTTTTACTTTATTTTCTAATTGTACTTCTTTTAGCAACTTTAGTCTCTTGGCCAATTCGTTGGCAGCCTCTATTCTATTTCTAAATAGTACAGACTGCATTAGTGTCTAACAAAGCAGGTCTTCTTGATGATAATAATCTTGTTTTGGATTTTTTTCACTTTCTATCCTTCCTTCCTTCTTTCCTAAATCTTCCAATCCACATTCTATATCTGCCCTACATCTTTGGCTTCTTCAGTATCAACTTTTTGTCTATTATCATCTTGATTGTCATTATTATTACTATTAGACCATTCTAAATTGTATAAGATATTATAAAATATAAGTTGTATAATTGTATTATAATAGTCTTTTAGAACTATTTTTCATCATTGAAACACATCAAGTTAGCGTCTGTACCTACTTTCCCAGTATAGTTTGAAAGTTAAGCATGGAATTATTGTTTGGAAACTAACCAGGAACAAAAAGAAAACTGAGTATCATTGATATATTGGGATAATTGCACTCTTGATGTTGTTGGTGGCAAAACCTTTATTCAAGGAAGAAAAAGCCTATAGCAATTATAACGTAGACAAAAGTAAGTAGGATTCCTTCAAACCAGTTGCTTTTACCGTCATGAGATATCAAGTTCAGTATTATAGCTGCTAGAAAAATAGTTACTAATTCAAATAGTGTGAATACTAAAGAGAATGGTTGGTTCATGATTATACCAGCTATTACCAATACTGGAACTACAAATAATGCAATTTGGGTACCTGAGCCAGCAGCGATACCTATAGATAATTCAATTTTTCCCTTTCTTGCGAGGACAATAGCACTACTATGTTCAGCAGCATTTCCAACTATTCCTATGATAATGGCACCAACAAAAAGTTCTCCAAAGCCGAATTGTCCTGCCGTAACTTCTACTGAGCTAACTAATATTTCACTTATGGCTATTACCCCTGCCATACTCAAACCAAGTAAAAGAAATGATTTTCTCTTGCTCCAAGTTTTAGTACTCCTGTGCTCTTCCTCTCTTAAACCATCTACTTCCTTCTGATCTTTTTTATGATTAAAATGAGGCTGGGTGGTAAAAAGATGCTTGTGGGTAAAAAATGTAAAAATTATTCCAGCAATATATACTGCTAATAATAATAAAGCCAGAATATCACTTAAAATCTGTATGTTTAATTGGCTTTCTATGCCAGTGTTTGTACCTTCGGTATTTAGTGTGTTAGTTAGAATAGTAGGAATAGCTAGTCCTATAATTGCGAGAAATAACATGGAAGATTGAAGTCCGACATTTTCTCGGCTGAAATATTGCTCTTTGTATCTAATAC
>JALZGI010000096.1 GCA_030861105.1 Thermoproteota archaeon | reverse complement strand
CGCCTCTTCTATACCAGAATAGAGGAGGATGTCTGATAGCTTCTGTTGTCCTTGTTCCCCACATTCCAAGCCTGCCTTTCTTATATCAAAGTATTCGTCGGGCATCCTGTTGTACCGCGAGTCTCTTTGTTTGGTTAAGTGAAAATAACAATTAAAAAATCGACTAATAGATCATGAAGCAGGAAACATGAAGCAGGAAAGCATAAGTAATCATAGGAGAAAAAAGATAATTTAAACCGCACCTATTTAAGAACCGAAACGCATGTCCCAATAAGCAAAGCAGGACTCACGCATATGCGAATGTGACTTACAAAGATGGCTTATTTGCTAAATACATTAATGTAGGATAAGTGAATTTGGGTGCTGCTGGCTGATTATGACTAAGATTGGTAATACTTATCGTTGGTTTCATGGATATCTCGCGAACAGGCCTACCAACTTTAGCTGGGTCATAAAAGATGCACTCGCCGGAAGCGGAATGCCCATGACATATTCACAATATCTATGGCTGGTGAAACGTGGAATTAAAACGATAGTCACTATAAGGGAGGTGCCGTTGCCCTCAGAATGGTTAGCCAATAAAGCTGTTGATTATTTTCATCTAAAGGTAGAGGACTATGGTGCTCCTTCACTGGCCGATATGGATACCACTGTTAACTTTGTTAAGGCGCAAATAAATAATGGGAAGCCAGTTCTGGTTCACTGTGCTGCTGGTAGAGGTAGAACTGGAACAATATTAGCTGCATACTTTCTTAAAAAGTACAATTTGACTGCTGAACGAGCAATTAAAAGGATAAGAGAACTCAGGCCTGGCTCAGTTCAGTCTCTACCACAGGAAAAGGCGATAGAAATGTATGAAATATATCTAAGAGGGCCGGCAAAGAAAACATATTAGGTATATTTTCACTAGTGATCTTGGCTGACGCCTCTGAAATCTCGATATTCTGACTTTACAATATTCTAAATTTGTATATCAATATTGCGTCCGTCAATTTGCCTTATCATCTGCCATTCTATCACAGCACCAATCAGGAGAACTATGACAACAATCCCTACTTCAATAAGTGTGGGAATAATATACCCTCTCCAGCGTCTCTTTCTTATAATCTGATAAGAAAGCATTCCACTCCTTGATATCGCTAGTCCATAAGCAAAAACCTCCATAACTCCAAAGGGTGTGACTAAAATAAGAAGAGGAGAGATGTTATTTAAGAGCGGAGAACTCTCCGCAATTACTTTGAATATTAATCCTGTCGAAAAACCAGAGAAAATTCCCAGTCCCACTCCTAGAAAAGGTAAAAACATTCCAAGTGAAATCCTAAGGTTATTCATAAATATTCCGTTCTGATCTATGCCTTCCACTTGTTTGTTAAACTGTTCTCTTAGGTTCTCTGTTTCACTTTCGCCTAGATTGGTTCCAGCGCCAATTAAATATGCGACTAAGAAAATAGCCATCCCAACAGTTAGATAGAGCAATCGCAGTTTGATTTCAAAACCCAACCCAAGTACAATAATAGGTTGTTCTTTTAAATGTTGTAGTAGAGTATTCCCATTCAATATGGCAATGAATACCATTCAGTTTGCCAACAGTATACGGACTTCCAGGGAAACACCTAATTTGGGGAGCTTCAGTCTAAAAGGATCGCATTTTAAAACCAAAAGTCATCAATGGATTTTGTGCTATACTCGGTCCGGTTTAGAGTCAGTTATATCTTATTATAGTATCAATACCAGGGATAATTCCTGGCCCCCCTCGAACTGGGACATATGGCATACAACTTCAGCTGTTTTCATGTGTAGAAACAGCAGAATAAGTGATGCTGCTCTTCAGTCAATTGGATCGACACTGTTGGTCAATTTTTGTTAGAAGTACCTTTAAATTGTCTTTATCCTCACTCTCAACCGTCTATACACACATGTACGTAGGCATCGATGATTTATCTATCTACGTTCCAAAGCTCTATGTTGATTCTAAGGATTTTGCAAGAGCACGAGGAATTGAACCTCAAAAATTAGAGTATGGTATTGGAATTAGGAAAATGGCGTTGGTTGACGCTAACCAGGACCCAGCATGTATGGCTGCAAACGCATGTCTGAAATTAATCGAGAAAAATAATTTGCAACCTGATGATATTGGAAGGATCTATATAGCTACTGAGTCTGGACTTGATGAGTCAAAGGCAATGAATTCTTTCGTTATAGGAATGCTTGAACAAGTATATGGCGAGGCGTCATTTGAGCACGCTGGTGGCATAGAATGTAAATTTGCATGTGTGAGCGGTTCCTATGCGCTCTATGATAATGCAAACTGGATTCGGGCAGGGGAAAATGACGGCAAGTCTGCGATTGTAATTGTGAGTGACATCGCTAAATATGATATTGGTTCTTCGGGTGAATACACACAAGGTGCCGGAGCAGTTGCTATGCTCATAAAAGAGAATCCTAGAATATTGACTTTTGATAGAAAGGTTGCTTCCACTATTATTAAGAACGAGTATGACTTCTACAGACCTATTGGAAAGGAGACTCCTCTTGTAAATGGAAATTATTCTAATTTGCTATATCTAATCCAAGTAAAAAAAGCGTTTGACAGCTACAAAGAAAAGATTAGGTCGACAGGCTTGATTCATCTAAAGGATGGAGAGTCCATTATAGACTATATTGACTTTTTTAGCGTCCATTTACCATATAGAAAAATGGGAGAGAAAGCACTAATATATCTGTTAAGGCATGAATGGCGCCACCTTCCTAGATGGGAAGAGGTTATAAAAGAAATCGGGATCGAAGAACCGATACAAAAGGATTCCCGAGGGACAATTGAGTCTGTTCTTTCAGATATCGAGTTTATGAAGGCGGATGAAAAGTTCCGACGGGCATTTGCCAAATCCTCTTTTTACAATGAGGTCTTTGAAAGAAAGATGGCAAGCTCACTTGAAGCCTCCGCGATAATTGGAAATCTGTACACAGCATCAATGTATATGGGATTCAGAAGCTTGCTTGAGTTCGAGTACAAAAAGAATGAGATAGATCTAAACGGAAAGAGAGTCGGTTTCGGTTCGTACGGTAGTGGAAGTAGTGCAATGGTGTTTAGTGGTGTTATACAACCCGAGCATACTGAAATTGTGAAACAGATGAACCTCGAACAGGACATAGGTCAACGCATAAGACTTTCGATGGAAGAGTACGAAAGACTTCATGAAAATGAGAGAAATCCTGATGAGTCAATTATACATCCTCGTAAGGAATTTATTCTAATGAGGGTGGGCGGAAATACTGAAGACATGGCAGGATTTAGAGAATATATCTATGCCAGCTAAGTGTTTACGAAGATCCTGGATTACTAACCTCTGAATAATTTGGAGAAATAAATTCCATCTCAAACTCGTATAACGGATATATGATCTAAGTGATCTATCCATGGCACCAGCATAACTACTGAGAAAGGATAAAACAGTGTTAATTGTGTAAGTCATCAGGAACTCATTATTTTTCCTGATGCTTAGCCCGCTCATTGAATATAAATAATCTATGAATCAGACAGTTAGTCTGCTGCATAGGTGGAATTGTAACTGATTTAGCTGAAGGCCTTGTCGTTTGGCGTCAAATTTTTTATTAAACGGCTGTCGTTTTAGTGTTCTTACTATCATTAGCATTGCTGTCCTATTCATTAATACTGCTGCCTGTCAGTATTTCTATAGTCTTCAAAATATACGGAGACGTAAGGGAAAAGTTCCATTTTCTTCCTATGATGATTCGTTTTGGTTCTGACACCAATATATTGTTTAATGTCTCAAATAAACCTAGTATTTTCTTCCTTTCTTTTTCTCTAACTATAGAGTTTGTTTTTATCTCATTTGAAAGCGCTAAAATGCTATTTGATATGTGTTTAGGGTTAATCCTTTCGGAGAATTTAGTTTCAAGAAGCTGAATATTAATCTCTTCATTACTTATGGCGAACCTAATCGATTCTCCGGAAAACTGTAGCCATCTCTTACCACTTATAGTTTTTTCTCTTATTTTGACTTCCTTTGATTGCTTAAGTCTCGTTAGGACTATTGCCGCAAGTGGTGAAATATTGACGGTATTCTCACCATTCATGTCTCTAGATATCCGAGGGGAGAGATCAGCCATCTTATCGTTATGCGAACTAAGATCTTTCTTGTTAGGTTTGTCAATGTGTCCACAGCTGAAAAACTTTCTGCTGTAGTCTGGGTAAGACTTTATCTCAGTTATTTCGATACCATTCTCACAAAATGGACAAATTCGGACCATAATTTTTACACCTTCCTTTCATATGTTAAATAATAGCGACTTTTAACCTCAGGGCTAGAAAGGTCACCATTACTCTGCATTTTCCTTTTTATTCCCTGCTAACCAAAAAAATCGCACCTAAAACCTAGTATTGGTAACCCAATTAGTAGCCTATTTTTACCTCTGACTTGCACATCGATTAGCCTAAGAATGACCTTTTTAGTCTCAAAACACTCCATGTGAAAGCACTTATTCTAAAAAGGACAGAGGCTGCCTCTTTTCCTGCTCTTCGATTATGTACTGCGGATCAATTCGGACGTTCTCGAATTCTCGATACTTGTTTTGCGATTCCTTGGGTATATCTGCTATCACGATCGGTCTCTGGATATGATATTTGCCATCCTTTATGTCGTTAGAGCTTCTCCCATGTATCCTCGTGCCCTTGCTAAAATTTTTACGTGGCTTGACCAATATGAGTTCTCCCAAGATACGTAATAACATTCTTGTCATATATCTCTTCCATTTTCATTGATCCCAGAACTTTTAAAGTCCTTATTTATT
Organism: Thermoproteota archaeon; assembly: GCA_030861105.1. Taxonomy (GTDB): domain Archaea; phylum Thermoproteota; class Nitrososphaeria; order Nitrososphaerales; family Nitrososphaeraceae; genus TH5893. The sequence goes on along the minus strand of JALZGI010000096.1, from coordinate 1,949 downwards.
AGGTTACAATAAATGAACACATGCTAAATAGTTAATATTGTATATAGGGCTGTCATTATGAGTAAATGGGATGCAATATTTTATGGCCCTCAAGATAGGAGAAAAGAGAGTAAAATCTGCTCAAGAACTCTTAAGCAAATATACTGGCCATGCCATGCCTGCATTGGCATTAAAGGATGATAGGAGCAACAAATGGGAGCCAGTAGGCGAGGAAAACTTGATAGCTGTGGTGAATGAAGCTAACGGATTTATGATTGCTTTGTGTGACAAAAATGGAATTGCTAAATCCATTGCGCAATGGTTTACCGAAGACACCAAAAATGAAATTCTCCAAAGAATTATCAGGGAGCAAGGTATGCAACAATACATGGGTAAATTGTCACTCCCAGTATGAGCAGGACGAAGTTAAGAATAATTTGTTGATATATGAATTGCTTTAGGACTTGACACAAAAGAAGTTCAAACAGGAAATTGAAGTTAGAGGACATCTTATTGATTCGATGATCTTGACCAGGATTTTCGACAAGATCATGGATCATAAAGGCGATTTCAAAGTTCTTGAGTTTAATGTGGGAAAGAAAAAGAAAGAAGCCAGCTACGCTCGCTTGTTAGTCGAAGCCAAGGACCGAAATCATTTGCATCAAATTTTGGAATCTGTGTACATAGAAGGGGCTCAACCGGTGTCAATTGATCATGTTATACTCAAACCGGCTGAAAAAGATATGGTGATGGCAGATGACTTTTACAGTACAACTAATAATGTTACTCAAATTTACTATGATGGATCATGGATCGATGTCGACGATATGATGATGGACAAATGTATTGTTGTTGATACTAAGAGAAAAAAGGCTGCTTGCAAAATGATCCGTGACATAAAAAAAGGGGACATGATTGTAGTAGGGGAACAGGGTATCAAGATAATTCCACAGGAGCGGCCTAGGGAGGGTGTGGATATTTTTCAGTTTATGAGTAGCAGCAGTTCAAGTGAGCGTCCCACACAGCAAATCGCTAGAAAGGTTGCCGAGGATCTCTACGCTGTAAAGAAGGATGGTGGAAGAATAATCGTAGTCTCTGGCCCTGTTCTAATTCATGCAGGAGCCGGAGATTCCTTTGCCAAATTTATTCGCATGGGGTACGTAGACGGATTGTTAGCAGGCAATGCCCTCGCAGTTCATGATGTAGAAAATGCCTTAATGGGAACTTCTTTGGGGATGCATGTAGTGGATGGTACGCTTGCGATAAGGGGTCACAGGAATCATATGCAGGCAATTAATGAGATCTTTAAGTCTGGCTCATTGAAAGCAATGGTAGAGAAGGGGATTCTAAGAAAGGGGATAATGTATGAATGTATCAGAAATCACATTCCATTTGTACTGGCTGGATCTGTTAGGGATGATGGGCCTATACCTGATGTTATCACAGACGTTGTTGAAGCACAACGAGAATACAAGAAGATAATAAAGGACATAAGCATGGTCCTAATGTTATCTACTATGCTGCATTCTATTGCGGTAGGGAATATGTTACCTGCAGAGGTCAAGGTTATTGCCGTAGATATAAGCCAGCCAGTTGTAACCAAGCTTCTAGATCGAGGAACTTCTCAAGCAGTAGGTATAGTCACAGACGTCGGAGCTTTTTTACCTATTGTTGTTGAGTGTTTAGAACAGCTGACAAAAAGAAGCAATAACCTATAATTTTAAAGTAAACAGAAGTAGAAGGAAGCATTAACTTAATCCGTCCAACTTTGTCTTTATTACGTGAAGTGCAATTTTAGGGTCTGCTCTACCTTTAGTTAATTTCATAACCTTGCCTAGTAGAAAGTTGGCGACATTTGGGTTATTTTTTGCATCTCTTAGTGCAGATTTCTCCGCTCTGAACACTGAATCCACTGCTTGTGAGATGACACTTTTATCTTCTGTTCTTAGCAAATTTGTCCTGGCTAATAC
>JALZGI010000085.1 GCA_030861105.1 Thermoproteota archaeon | reverse complement strand
GACATGGGATGCTCAAACAATTGATGAAATCAAACCCACAGAAAATGACCATATTGTAATTAAGAGGCGGGACTCAGTATTTCAGGATACGGAGTTAAGGGTATGGCTGCAAAGCATGGGGATAAATACTCTGATTTTTTGTGGAATAGATACTTCAATTTGCGTAGAGACATCACTGAGGGACGGATTCAATATAGGATATGATGTAATACTAGTTGCCGATGCTACTGCTTCTGCGATTAAGAAACATTATGATACCACTTTAGAAAGAGTAAGAGACTATTATGGTATAGTGACACATTTCCAAGAACTAAAAGAAATAATTGAAATTCTAGAGCAAATCAAAACAGGCAAGACTGATTACAATTCACCGTCTAGACACATAGGCGATTTCCTTGAGAAACATAATCTGATTGATAAGAGCAAATATCAAGTGTAACCAGTCGGTATTCTCATATGTAAGTGCCAGACGGGTCAACAAAGTAGCTCTTTGACTCATAGGAGGCAAATACCCTTGGCACAGGATTAGCGTTAGTTGTCAGCCCAAGTCATCCAAACGATCCTTCATCTTTGCCATTATCTCAGCGTTACCGTCTTCATCTACTCCACAATTTGCCCCAAGATTAAATCAAAGCAAGACAATATCTTATCTATGATAAAGCTGCTTCCTAGAAGGGTTCCAGACAGCAGCAAGTATATTCCCTGTGTTAGGTGTGGCCATATGAAAAAAGAGTTTGAATAAGTAATCAAATTCATATTGAACTACTTACAAGTTTGTTTGGCTGCTTGTCTACATTTATTTAACCATATTAATTGAGTATAGTAGATGAACCATTCATCGACTTCTTCCCTTCCTCAAATATTGTCGCCTAATGGTTCACCATCTATAATTTCCGATACCGTAGTTCAGGACTTTGCAGTTATCATGATAGTTGCAGCAATAATGGTGTTGCTTACTTACAAGCTCAAACAGCCAATGGTGTTAGGATATATACTTGCGGGTATGGTTATTGGGCCCTATACTCCTCCATTTCCCTTATTGCAAGATATAGATACAATCAATATTTTTGCAGAGCTTGGAATTATAATGCTTCTTTTTGTTATAGGAACTGATTTTCCTTTGCAAAAGCTCAGATCAGTTGGTAGGATCTCAATTATAGTTGCATCTGCAGAGTCCATTGGTACATTATTACTTACCCTTATAGTTGGCCAGCATCTTGGGTTTTCATTTTTTGATTCTATATTCATTGCACTAGCTATGTCTATTACAAGCACTGTTGTCACAATCAGAATACTAGAAGAATTAGGTATGCTTCGGGATACATCTTCGACTTTGCTCCTTGGAATTTCAGTAGTTGAAGATACTATAGCCATTAGTGCTCTTGCAGTCATTCAATCAATAGCAGCTGATTCTGTAAGTACTGGTAATGATATGACAAATCTGGCTTCAATATTGCAAGTTTTGGTTTCAACTGGTATAGTAGCTGCATTTGTAGGAGCCATTCTTATATTTGGTTCAAGATATCTTCCAAATCTTGTAGATAAAATAGGCAAGACAAATGACTATGCTCTGCTCTTAATAGTTATTTTAGGACTGGCAGTCGGATTATCTTTTGGAGCAAGTCTATTGGGTCTGTCTGTAGCAACAGGTGCTTTCCTGGCAGGTGTATTGGTTGCTGAATCAAAAAGTGCAATCGTAGCGAGGGTAATAACAACGCCTATAAGAGATGTATTTGCTGCCGTATTTTTTATTTCAATAGGTGCATTAATGGATGTATCATTGATACCTATTTTCATCATACCTGCTATGTTGTTAATCCTGACTTCATTTGCATCCAAGTTTTTGATAGTTGCTTCACTTTTGAACAGAGCAAAATATGATAATGCTACTACTTTGAGAACTGCATTGGGTATGGCTTCTGCAAAAGGAGAACTGTCTCTTGTTGTAGCCAAAGGTGGCCAAGATGTTGGAGCCATAACATCAGCCGTACTTCCTATATTAGGTGTTGTTACTATAGTAACAACCTTTATGACACCTTATATTCTAAGGTTTGGAAGCAAATTAACTAATGCCTTAAAACCTCGTGATTTTGTTTAACCTTCTGGATAGCTAATAT
>JALZGI010000064.1 GCA_030861105.1 Thermoproteota archaeon | reverse complement strand
AATCGATGATGATCTATTAGATGATAATTGTTGCTTTAGCAAACCTATCTCCTACTTGAGTTACCTTTACCTTGATGTTGTTTCCAACCTTTCCATCTTGTACAAATACTACAAATCCTTGGACTCTTGCGATACCGTCTCCTTACCAGCTGATTTCGGTAATATCTACATCATATTCCTTACCTGTTTCGACCGGTTTTGAACTAGGAGAACCTCTATTGAAGCCTCTCCCACCGCCGCCCCCATAACTTCTGCCTCTGCCATGACCATACCTGCTGCCTCTACTATAACTCATTATCTATGTGGTTGGGGTAGCAGTCCTAATATAAATTGGGGAGTTCGTGTAAAAAGGGTCATTAAGTATGCAACATGAATTCCTATTTCTTCGCCTTGTTAAAATGGTTTTTAGCACATTCATCTGAACAGAAGTATAATACAACTCCTGCAGCACTTGAATAATACGCTCCCTCAAGGTATTCATTGAATTCTTTTTTGCAGGTATTACAATGTCTGAACATTATCAATTAATTGTATCTGTCTTCATATAAATCTCCAACTCTTTGATATACTTATTATCTTATTGGTCTCTGCTTCATCTTGTAATGAGCTTTATGTTAAAGATCCTTTATAGGAGCTATTTGGTTAATCAAAATAAATCATCAGCAAAATACCTTATTTACTACACATAATCATTATTGTTAGGAAACAGATGTCTTTGGTAGCGCTATTGTAGGATACTATTTACTTTCCCATGCGCTGTGATATCTTCCATAATGCAGAACTGACATAGTCGTCTGTAACTAGTGATGGTATAGTTATTTGATCTGATATGGGAAGGATAGAATTAATCCTGTATAAAATCTTGATTTTCCTATCGACGTTTTCTTCATTGCTGCATTCTTCAGTGAGTTTAGAGATAGTGCTTTTCCATTGTACCATACTATAGTATAGATGTTTAGCTATATACATGTAAGTATTAGAGATTATAAAGTTCACATATGAAGGCAAAAACCAAACCAGCAACTATAATAAGAACAGTCACGTTAACAATATGAGGTTAAATAATGTATATCGTAAAAACGATGGGTAAGATGCTAAATCACGACAGGGATTACTGTTACTAGTCTAACAGGTTTAGAACTCGCAGAATATGTTTTGATGAGAATAGTTGCGGAAGGCGATACAGTTGAAGAGTTAACTCAGGGTTTGGATGATAAGGAGAATTATGTTTCAACTCTGACATCTATCTTAGAAGATATAGGATGGATTGAACAAGAACCTAGTGGCAAATACATAATTACTGAGAAAGGTAACTCTGAAGCGCAAAACTACTGATACAGTAACTGATGGGATAAAAAGCTCCAATCAGATATAATAGCAGATTCGAACCTACACTTTACTTGTAAAATATTGTCCGACTCCATAAGGTATCTAATACATCTTCTTGTGTCACGACGCCTCTTGTAAAACATTCCGTACAGCAGTACACTTCTGTCTCAGACACAACTACGGGGTCTTTTGTGTCAAAAGGAATACTATCATATGAAGTGGCACATGCTTTTAGTACGTTGACCCTTTGTGGGTTTGGGATCTCATCTCACATAAGACATTTTTGATACTCCTTTTAGTTACTTGTTGTGTAGTCAGCCTCAGTAGTCAAATGATCATATGTTAGTGCGGGATTTTGAAAATGCTTACTCATTAAGTATAATGTAGTAAGAGTGACATATAGACCTATGGGTATATTGTTCTAACATCTACCTAATGAGTAAGACTTAATAACTAAGAGCTTCTCAAATGTTATATGTAAGGAGAAAGTAGCGTGCCTAAGGTTAAACTTGAGGGTTATAAATGCGAAAGATGTGGTCATATTTGGTTGCCTCGAAAATATGGTGAGGAAGATCCTGTCATTTGTCCAAAATGTAAAAGTCCATACTGGAATAGACCTAGAGGAGCAAGAGGTAAGAAATGATAGACTTTTCCCTGATCAGACAAACTTGAAGTCGTCCAAGATCTCTATCTGACAGTATAGTCTTGATACAGGATTTCCGACACATTCCTTGATTGTTCTCCGTCTCTAAATAATAACAAGAAATTAAATTGGTTGTAGAGCGCATATGTCATCATCGCCATCGAAAACAAAAACAAAAGAATTCTCATTGTGTTTGTGGTCCCGGCACTTATACCTAATAA
>JALZGI010000058.1 GCA_030861105.1 Thermoproteota archaeon | reverse complement strand
GTTTAAATGCGTCGGATAATAAGATGACAGAGGCCGTCATGCAAGAAATATCTTCCTGGTACGTATTACAGTAATAGAACGTAATGGGCAAAGTGGTAGCAGTTGTTTGCTACATTGGCGGCGCTTTAATGCTCTTTTTTGGAATGGTTTTTGTGGCCATTTCGTTTACATTCCCCGCAGCGGTTGGAGGATTTTTATTGATATTTGGCTTGCTTACTGTGGTCATAGGCGGGGTATTAATTTATCTGGGAGAGAGAAGTTACAGGAAAAATCAAGTTCATATCCAAGGTTGAGTCTAGTCCATCGTCCACCCCTACTATCTATCCTGTATTGCAATATTACGTGATCTGCTAAACCCTTCTTCAGATAATATCTCTAACAGACTCTCCACAGACTCGAAGTTCTGAAGATCTATGTTACGCGAAGATCAATGGTAAAATATTTGTAGCGTGATGTAGATTCTCTATAATTTTCCAGAAGGAACCTCTTCCATCCGACATAGGCCGCATTTTGTCATGAATCTCTGGTGGACCGCCTACTGTTATTTGGGCTCTTGTGATGCTGCATTACACCAGATCTTTACAAGTATCTTCATCCAAAAGATAACCATTTGTAATTATATCTGAAGCATAGATGACGTCTGAGCTAAAATCAAAAAAATCTAAAGGGTTTCCAAGATTAATTTGGCAGCCTTTTCTGCGCCTTTGATATTTGTTTGTATATTGAAACTACCATTATTCCCATTCGAGGAAAGGTTATCTTCAATGAGACGTTCAAGCCTAAAAATGTCGTCAAATTTATAACCAAGCCTCTTGGCGCCCTGTTCCTGTTCAAAATGGTTCTTTATTGGAATGAATATGCCAGGTACACCGTATACTATTGACTCGTCCATAGTTGAACGTCCCGCAAGTGAAACTACCAAATCCGAGGCATATATGCACTCATGTAAATTATCTATAAATCCCAAGCTTCGGATATCTTCATCATAAAAAGGCTCCATTTTTATGGCAGGTCCCGAAACGATTACGAGATCGATGTCAAATTTTTTTTTAAGCTTCTTATACGCCTCAATTGTTCTCTTAATAAGATATTTCCCTGCATTTGTTCCACCCGTACTTACTACAATTGTTTTCTTGTTAAAGCCAAATTCTTTTCGCAATGTATTTCTATTCGCACTAATGTCTCGGACAATTGGACCGACGTGTACAATATTGTCTGCGTCTGATCCATAGTCAGGAATAATAATGTAATTGCACTTACTCATCATTTTCTGCATTGACCTATTCAACTTCTTTTCTACCATAGATGCAAATTTACCGTTAGTAAAATGAGTCTCCATAATATCAGTAATTAAAATTCTTTTATGATTATTTTTTTCAGCGACTACAATAGAGGCAAAATCCTCATCGCTAACAATTAAGTCGCCGCCACCATATACCTTATTATTAACCTTAACAGTTTTTTCCACAATGCTTCGGCATTTTCTATAATACCAATAATATCTTAATAGCCAATTAAATGAATGATGCAATTGACCTGATTGTATAGAAAATTCTCTTGGTTTATACCGATCAGATGCGAGATAGCCTTTGCTAGAGATTAAATCAAAAGCAAATTTTCCAGTGATAAAATGAATACTTTCTTTGTCTTTCCCTAGATTAACCAACTTTTCAGCAATAGCAATATCTCGTGACGCATGACCTAACCCTATTGGGCTAGTAAAGAAAAGTATCTTTGTATTTAATCCAGTTTGCGTTCTAATCATTCTATACATCGAAATATATCGGTTACAGTTACAGTATAGATATCTTAGCTGAGTATATACTGACCCCTTTTAGCTATTCTTCTCTGTACTGCTTATTAACTAACAGGCCTGTCTTATAATAGTTTTATTATGCATGAAACCAATTATGAAGTCATTATAATGGATAAGAGCTATCCTGTACATTATTCATCTTCTCATGAAAAGTGCATATTTTACTAAAAAGATATAATTCTTATTCGATAAACTTGATCAATTTACGATAAACTAAAAACGGAGTGTGTTGTGATATCACTTGTTGATGAAGTACGCAAATATACTGTCATTACTATAACATAATGGAGTGATCAATTGAAAGAAATAATAAAGCTTGAAAATGTTAGTTATTGCTATGACTCAGATCTAGTGCTAGAGAATATTTCATTTGAGGCATATCAGGGTGATCTGTTAGGCATAATTGGCCCTAATGGTGCTGGCAAGACTACTATGTTCAGCCTGATACTAGGATTACTCGAAGGTTATCAAGGTAGAATAATATTATTCGGTGAAGATATACGAACCAATAGAGCGGCCCTAAAAAAGATAGGCTACATACCACAGAAAAAAAACATTGATCAGACCTTTCCTGCGACGGTAGAGGAAATTGTTTCGCTAGGAGTATCGGAAAGAAAAATCAACAAAGAGAAAATAATTTCAGCCATTAAAACAGTGGGAATGTTTGAATTCACAAATAAGAGAATTGGAGAACTTTCAGGAGGCCAGCAACAGCGAGTACTTATAGCAAAGGCCCTTGTAAATGACCCCCAATTACTTATACTTGACGAGCCCACTACTGGAATTGATTTAGAAACACAGGACAAATTTTATGCCTTGCTAAGAAAATTAAATTCTGAGAATAACATCACTATAATATTAGCTTCTCATGATCTTGATGCAATAAATAAACTTGCAAATAAGGTTGCATGCATTAATAGAAAGATGTCATTCCACGGGGACGCTAGCGAGTTCTTTGGAAGTGAGCAATTACTCAAATCCTATTCTGAATCAAGTATGCAGGCCCATATGCATTTACATAATCATAACCGCCAGTAGTAGTTATGCCTATTATTCGCATTCTGTATTATTTTATTTCATATCAGGGTATCACAAATAAAAGCAAAAGTAAAACAAGACCAGGATTTCCTAAAGAAAATTGGGAAAGGCAGTAGTAGCTCATAGGGTAAAAAAAACAAAATCCAGAGAGAGATGCGCATGATAGAAAGTCACAGGCTCCAGGTTCTGGGCCTGACAGACGAAGAAATTCTAGCCTTATTGAACCACATAAAGGAGAGCCAGACACGTCTTCGCTTTCCTATTCCAGAATTATTGAGATCTACAATCACTAAAGAATTACATAATCAAGAGGCAATTAACAGAACGTGATGAGCTATTCCTAGTAGACCTAGATGAAACAATAGAATGACTGAAGGAAGCAAGACGTACTAATTGATAGTAATAATGCCAAGTAAGTAAACTTACCCTCATTGATATCTTCGTATCTCCACGTCAAGGCAACGTCTTTTAAAATGGTTGTTTAACAAATATGAGAACCTCCTAACGATAGATTAAAGGAGTCGTTTCTATTGATGATTAATAACTCAAAAGCTTTTGGACTAGCCCTACATTAATCAGAATTAGGATTCTCGGTTCAGCCCCATGTTATATTGTTAGCCGTTAGTTTCTTGTCTTATTTTGTAAACCCTAGATATTTTAAAGATCTAATACATTAGGATTATTCTATCATGGGAATAGACTTGAATTGGATGAACGCTACTGGAATAATACTGGAGATAATTGGTTTTGTTCTGATAGCCAATGCATTAAGAAGACCAATGCCACCAAAAAATGCCGATATTCGCTCAAATATAGTATATTTGGAAAGTGTAACAAGTACTACAAGATCCTGGGTTAAATGCGTAGGAGTAAGTCTTGTAACCACTGGGCTGATCGTACAGGTGATGCACTCTTCACGGCTTTAATTCCAGTAGAAGTGGACTTTTGCAGTGATCTACAATATCTTTAGTGATATCAACCTAAAAAGATTTGCCGCCGCTTTCTTAGTGCCTATAATAATCTTCACAATATGACTTGACTTTACTAATGTTATCATAAGTAAACCTGTTGGTATAACATAATCTATAACTGACTCTATTAAGCTAAAGGTAGAGGCATTTATCGCAGGATAGTGATACTCAGATGAGGTTCCGTTTTAGAAAGGAGCGTTCCCGAAGACCTATGTGCCAATACTCAGAAACAGAAGCGCACAAGTTTTTTGTATCTCACGGTATAGAGCTTTATATGAAATATGGGTGTGGTACTCCATCAGAAATGATCTGTCATTGGAGAAACTATATGTATTATCTGTGCATGAATCATCGTCGCAGAATGGACCAATGGCATAAAGAAAATGATCCTCGAGTAGATATTAAATGGAACTCTGCCTGGGACCTACACAATGAATAATAAATAAAAGTTCAAGTTTGCATCTTGTTCTTCTGTCGATAAAGATTAAACACAGCCAAGACCTATAAAGTATAGATGACATCATTATGAGCAAAATCCAAGTGGCCAAATCAGGGGACAAATAACTAACTCAAGGGACAGCCTACAAATCAGTCAGCGTTCTCATCTCTTTATTTAAATTCACATAATATTTTACCAGCCTAGAACCTTAGCAGATTTTGCAGCGGCTTCGTCTAATGCCAGCTCTGGCTCTTTTGTTCCATTGTAAACCTGATCAATTGCTTCTTTAATATGGGCAGCAATGTCAGGATATTCAGGCATATTTGGCCTGGTACCTTGCAGCCCCAGCATGCTAATCAGCTGGTCATAATAAGACACTGTTTGATTTAATTGTGTTGAATAAGGAGGAACCTCTCCTATGGCTATTTGTGTAGGTAACAAACCATATTGCTGATGAAATGGAGCAAGTATTTTTGGTTGTAAGACAAGCGTAATTAGTTCCCACGCCAAGTCTTTATTCTTGGATGTAGAAGGAATGCTTAACAGCCATCCTCCAAGTAAGGTTGTACTTTGGTTACCTGTAGCTGGAACAGGAAATCCTGGGATAAAGCCCACTTTTTGTTCAAACTGGTTCTTTTGTTCAGTTGTATTCAGATGTACGTGATTCTGTAGTGCTTTCAATCATTACTGCAAACTTTCTGTCAAGAAATTCCTTTCCCCAAAAGTGTTCTTTTTGAGGTTTTATTCCTGTGTCTACTTGGTCTTTTATGAATTCCAATGCCTTGACACCTGCTGTACTATTATAGCCTGGAAACCAATAATATCCTTTAGTAGGATGTCCTGGTCTATTTTCCACAATTGCTCCCCCTTGCATCCACAAATAGGGGAAGAACTCAATATCGGGAGAATGACCTGCTCCAACTAGATGCACGCCTTCTATTCCTTGAGGTCCTAGACTCTGATTAAGCTTCTTTGCTGCTTCAATATATCCATTCCATGTCTTTAGTGAATCAGGATTCACTCCTGCTTGTTGCAAGAGATCCTTCCAGTACCATATTCCTCGGGCGTCAGCAACAGTCCATATCCCATATATTTTATCATTATAAGAACCCCCATCCCAATTTGCTTGATACCAGTCTGAAGCCCTTCCCCAATCCTTAGTGTAGTTGGTGATATCCGTAAGAAAACCTTTTTCAACAAACTCTCCAAGCCAAATATAGTCCACAGTCATTATGTCCACAGGAGTTTTGTTGGTCATCGCTTGAAGAAAGCTGGGATGTAAATCTAGATATGGGATAGGTCTGTTGTCTAATTTTATATC
>JALZGI010000052.1 GCA_030861105.1 Thermoproteota archaeon | reverse complement strand
AATATATTAAGGCTCAAAAAATGAGACTAAAAATAAGAGCAGCATTTCTAGACGCAATGAAAGGTTATGACGCGCTATTGGTTCCGACAACGATCATACCAGCACCCATGTTGGATCAGAATACAATAACTATCGATGGGCATAATATTGAAGTTTATCAAGCACTAAGTAGATTAACTACAGTCTTTGATATTACTGGCTTACCGGCTATGAATGTTCCAGCAGGGTTTGTTGAAGAAGAAGGTCGAAAGTTGCCAATCGGTGTTCAGCTAGTGGGAAGACCATTCGATGAAATAACACTACTCAGAATTGCTTACATTTATGAAGAACATCATGGCATCGCTGAGGAAATCATTCCTCCTAGAATAAAACGAGACGGAATACAAAACTCCCCGCTTGGTTAGTTTGTGGGAACTAATCTCGTGCTCTAATCATAAACGATTACTTTTGGAAAAACCCGCTGTTTGATCAGGGTTCATTATCCCCAGTTCATTAATTATATAGAATATTTGTTATTATCAACTTCATTAGATGATTCAGAAAGGATCTCTGACTACGTTGGCAAGTAAGTCACTTCATTTATTCACCGGTATTTGTTGGCGACTCGCAGATCTTTGGGATCATTTTCCCCTATTTGTATCCTGCTAGGAGTCCAGATAATCCAAGGATTTGCATTAATCAGTTTTGGGGTGATTGGAAAGTAATCAATTGAACAAATTCTTAGGAAATAATGAAAATAAGCATAGATACCAATCCGCTTCAATATTGTTATTGATAATGGTTAGTTTGAGTGCTATCTCCCATTTATGATTATTTGGCTATTGAAGCCAAGCTTGGGATTACAGTCGTTTGCACATACAATAACCTCTCATGTAAATCCGGCTTCAGGATAGCTTTTTATTGTTCCCTAATAAGACGTGTCCTAAAGCAACAGGCAAATGGTAACTGATCCTCTAGACCGACCAATACTATCCCATCTCCATAGACGACTTATCTTTCTTGAAGAGGACGTAGATGTCGCAAAGGCCGTTAGAGAAATGCATTCTCAGAAAGCAGAAATAGTTATAGTGACGCATGGCGGTAAACCTGTAGGAATAGTTACTGACAGTGACGTCTTGGATAAAGTTGTCATCAGAGGCGAAGATTCTGATCAGATATCATTAAGGAGTATAGCGTCTTCCCCTATCGTTACTCTGTCAGCAAACGGAACCGTAAGACAGGCACTCGAACTCATGAGAATTAATGCAATCAAACATATCCCCGTGACCGATAACGTACATATCCTTGGTCTTGTAACACAGGAAGAGCTGGCAAACGCAATAAGGACCTCTGTTCTAGAAAGAGCATTCAGAAACTACAGGTCTATTATAAGATATCATTACGAGCCGATTTTAGGTAATCTTGGGTTTGTGATGCAATTTGCTGGGATACTTCTACTTGCTCCGGCCATTTTAGCAACAATATTAAACGAAACGGAGACAGCGACCGGCATTTTCCTTGGGCTAACTTCGATGTCCTCGGCCGGATTTGTATTAAATGCTTATGGAGAAAAGGTTCCACTAAACTTGAAGCAAGCATCAATTCTTATAGTTTCTAGCTTTGTAATGTTAAGTCTTTTTGGTAGCATACCATATATGTATGTCAATCCATTTGGAGAGAAGCTAGATTCATTATCGCTTTTCATCAATAGCTTTTTTGAGAGCGCCTCCGGCTTCACTACTACGGGGTTATCCATGATAACTCAACCAGAAAAACAACCTCAAAGTTTTGATCTTTATCGTTCGTATACGCAGTGGGTTGGGGGGCTCAGCTTCGTGTATCTTGTGGTGATGTTATTCTATCCTGAAAGAAAATTGGTTCACATGAGAGGGATGATCGGTGGAGGTATGCTAAGATCAAAGCAATTAATTATTACAATTAGCGTTATATTTACAATTTATACAGCCGCCCTAAGTGTATTGCTGTATTCTCTTGGGAACCTTAATAATTTTAATTCCATAGCTTTGGTGTTCAGCACAATTACGGGTGGAGGCTTTGTCCCAACTTCAACGTATGTATCGGGTGAGAACGGTCTGGAGATGCTGATCCTCATGGCAGGTATGGTAATTTCAGCTCTACCTTTTGCATTCCATTATGCAGTTTTTAGCAAGGAGGTTAAGACCACACAGTTACGGCCGGAGATATTGGTATATTTTGGCATTATTTTTGTATCCATTGTTTCCTTTCAATCTCTATTAAGTGATCAAGCTACATATCCAGATTGGCTTTCATCAACATTTCACACAGTGAGTGCCTCTACTAATTCAGGCTTTCAGTATATTAACATATACTCAATTCCAATTGAATCAAAGGTCTTGTTAATAGTAATTATGTTAATTGGAGGGTGTGCCTTTTCAACTGCAGGAGGTATTAAGGTTGGGAGAATCTTACATCTTGCTCAGAGGCTAACCAAGAGACAGACTCCTCTGGATACCTCGACTCGGTCAATTTCATCTGTCTCATCAAGGTACAACAAGTCGTATTCCAACTATGAGGGCAGAGCAGTAAGGCTCAGAGAGGATAAAACCTTTAGAGAGTCATTAATCGTAATATTCTTGTTTGTCGGGGTATCCTTTGTGACTGGCATCGCATTAACCTATATTGCTGAGCGAAGCTTTATAGATTCACTTTTTGAATCCGTGTCCGCTCTTACAACCACTGGACTAACTACGGGAATAACAACCCTAAGTTTGGACTCAGTATCAAAAATTTTCCTCATAATTAATATGATTGTGGGAAGATTCGAAATAATAGCCATATTATATATATTCTTTGGATCGGTGAGAAGGCTTTGATTGTGGTTTCCTAAAAGGGATTTTTTCAAGGTTTTAAAATGCTCAAAAAGATACAACTAGCACACTTATTCTTAGTTAAAAGATGCAGCTCATTTTTGATGTATTTAAAGATCGTTAATTACTAAACTTTCTTGGAATCCTATGAGATCGATATACCTTTTTCAAACTCCCAATTTTTACATTTGTACGTTAGGCATTATTGCCACAAGTTTCGCCGAATGTGAAAACGATTTTATTCAAGTATATGGGTCAAGGGTATTCTGATATTTTGGGTCTGGCGATTTTTGCCCCGTTCATTAACTATTAAAAGACTACCTGCTTTCGCAAGAGAAGGAGATCGGAACGCTAAAAATTTGCTTCATCAGCTCTCGGAGTATTAGGTGAAACATCTGCTGGGCTTGCTTTCCCCAGCTTTTGGTCGGCGTGATCGTTATCACTAGACCCTTGAGCGTCTGAACACTCGTTACACATCCAAACACTATTGATGTACTTTCCTTTCTTAAGCTGCCCCTGTTCCTCAACTTCAGGGTCCAAGGAATCTGTAACAGGCGAACCACATTGAGCACACGTTGGAATTAGGTTTACCACTGGCGGAATATACCTCACTTTTTCCTTATAACTATTACAGAAATCGATATGTAATATGACTCAAGGGGCCTATTCGGTGGGCTCTGTCTTGATCAATAGTGGGCGGAGGCGGTGCATTTCTTAAAAGGTTCAGTCACATTATGTCTAGTAATAAATAAATTCCATTAGCACAAGCCTTCTCGCCCGGAAATTGCGATTATCTCTATTGTTCCCTAAATAAACCTTGAAGTTGCAAGCCATAAAAGTGTGTAGGGAATAGTCATTTTTAGTAGTATCGCTTGGATCTAGTTCCTTCATTTTGCTTTAGAGTATCTTTGCTATGACGTATGTCCGGTTACAGAGGTACATTCCAAATTTAACCATTTTAATCATATGATTTCCACTAGACAAAAAATCTAAGTATGGTTATAAGAGATTTTTATTAATAAATTTTAATAATCCTCATAAACTCAGAGCACCTATTAATGCCTGAGAACATTCTGAAGATTATTCAGTTAGAAAATAAGGAAGATTACAAGAAGAAGGAAATACTTCCTTCAATCTACCCTTTTGTAAAATGGGCAGGAGGAAAGACACAACTTTTGCACCATTTGTATACATTGGCTCCTGCCAAGTTTGAGAGATACTTTGAACCTTTTCTTGGTGGTGGAGCATTCTTTTTTTATTTGCTTTCAAAAAGGAACAACCGATTTATTTCGTTTGTGTCAGATATAAACTCCGAATTAATTAACTCCTATGAAATGGTGAGGACGAACACTGAAAAACTAATAAGGCTTCTAAAAGAGCACGAAGCTAGATATCTAGAATCACCATCAGAGTATTATTATCAATTAAGAGATCTTCATAGGTCAAGAAATAACATAGAAAGAGCAGCTAGATTCATTGCTCTTAATAGAACTTGTTATAACGGCCTCTACAGAGTGAATAACAAAGGATCATTTAATGTTCCATGGGGAAAATACAAAGATCCAGTTATATGTGATAGTAAAAATCTTAGAAACTTGAGTATTGTTCTTAAGCAATCCAGAGTAAACATAGGGGTCAGAGATTATAAAGAACTACTCAAAAATACACGAGAGGGAGATTTTATATACTTAGATCCCCCGTACAGACCTACAAGCTCCACTGCTTATTTTACAGGTTATACTCGAGCTGGGTTTACGGATGAAGATCAAAGAGATCTTGCTGATATTTTTGAAGAGCTTAACGAAAGGAAGTGTATGGTTATGCTAACCAATTCAAATACTCGCCTTATTAAAGAGATGTATAGCAAGCGTGCCAAGGATATTAAAGAAGTCGACACCATAAGAGCTATCAATTGCATGGGATCAGGAAGAGCGGGTCATAAAGAATTGATCATACGTAATTACATATAATATATGCTGGTGAAAAATGTTTTTGAGAAGAGCTAGTAGAGAGCTTTTATAAAAAGAGATAGTAATGGTCGCAGACACTAGTTGCAGATGGTTTTGTGGAAATGGAACCGGCTCTGGAGGAGGCTGGGCAAATACGAGAAGTGCAGCCGTCACTACAATTAAAGCCAGTGTTAGGCAGGTAACAACAGAAAATATCAGCTGGAGCTAAGGTTGCATAATTTTTAATAAGGTATTCGACAAAAAGGGAAGGATATCAAACAGGGTCTTGTGCCTCTCATTCCTGAAGATCCTATGCAGAGATTATTACTGGCTTATCTTTGCACACTCTGCAAAAGATTGCACAGAACTGTTGCCAAATCCAAAAGGATTAGCAGCAGTGGCTATCCATGAATTTTCTTGGGAAGCACTACTCAAAATAAGTCCGGGCCCGCCTGTTATGCTAAATCCTCCACCAGTAACAAACTCATTGGGGTTGCATGTTGCTACACTTTGTGCTATTCCGGTCATAGGTACCAGTTGCCCTTGAACATTTCTGATGGTAAGATTCATTGCTGCCGCAGATGCACCTTGCGGTCCTGGTGGTCCGGGTGGTCCTGGGGGGCCAGGAGGTCCGGGCGGACCTTGCTCACCGACGGGACCTATTGGCCCTTGCGTACCATTCTGTCCTGCTGGCCCTGGTTCGCCTGGGGGTCCAGGTGGCCCCATAGGACCGGGAGGTCCTTGTGTACCGTTCCGTCCAGGTGGACCTTGGTAAAATATCTGAGCTGAGGCAGAATTTGTTGGGGATAGAATTGCAGTTCCCAACATT
>JALZGI010000051.1 GCA_030861105.1 Thermoproteota archaeon | reverse complement strand
TATATATTACAAAATGTAATAACCATTACATAAGGTGATAAAATGAGTAATTGGGGAATTGAACCATATGATTGGATAAGAAATAGGCTGTTCAGAGATATAGATCGATTTTCGCGATTAACAGACTTTGGTGGTGGAGACTGGTTTAGTGACATGCCAAGACAGTTTGAACAAATGAGACGAGGAATGGAGAGATTATTTGAAGAACAGTTTAGGAATATAGATGAAAGAAAAGTACCAAAAGATCTCGTAAGAGAGTATGAAACACCAGAAGGTGGTAAAGTAAGAGAAGTAGGACCACTTGTATATGGCTATTCAATGACTATAGGACCAGATGGTAAACCTAAGGTAAGAGAATTTGGTAATGCAAAATCGCTGTTTGGAGCAAGAGGAATGTTAGGTACTGCTACTAGTGGTAGTGGTACTAGTACTACCTCCTCAGCTACTACTGTTGCTGGTAAACCATTAACTGCAGGCGAAATAGAACCTCTGTCAGATATAACAACAACAGACAAAGACGTCAAAGTAGTAGTTGAAATGCCTGGTATAGACAAGAGGGATATTAAGATAAGTGCTTATGGTAATTCAGTAGACATATCAACTGCCAATACAGCACAGAGAAAGTACAGATCTGTAATTGAGTTGCCACCTGAGGCTGATATTGAAACAGTCAGATCCACCTATAATAATGGGATACTTGAAATAACCTTTAAGAAAAAAGAGCAAACAAAACCTAAAGGAAAAGAAATCAAAGTAGAATAAATAGATGCAATGCATCTCCATTATTTATTTTATTAAAATAACACGATAGAAGAGTGGGAAATAACAATGAGTTCACCCAATAATATTTTGGGAATTGAATGTCTTACAATATGTCAGACCTCTTCCCTCCAGGGTCGGCTATGAATCTTTAACCTTTTTACTACATGTAACTTAAAGTTTTCAAAAAAGATTTCCAGATGTGCTGATTGTAAAGAGGGGATAAGATTAAGCCCATAGCATTGTAGAAAACTATAGAACACAAAGGACATGACCACTATTAACAATTAATTACATCTACTTTTTGTAGAATCAATTTTCATTTTATAGTAAAGCAGATATTACCAATATACTAGGGTCACACAGGCTGTGAGTAGTGAATAAATATTGTTTAAAGAGATCTACAGGAAGTCACAGTCATTGCGAGGTGGGCGCCCGCTCTAGTACATGCACATAGCGGTTCTGTCCTAATGTTAGCAGGAAATCTGTAATTCATGAAAATTATTTCTTCTCAGATCCTAGTCAGAGATGCTTAAGATCGTAACCAGAGGCATCATTTTTCCTATTTATGCTACCATATAGACGATATATTCCGCCGCCTGTATTGTTACTGAGGTAATTCCAAATTTGCGGACTTATGGGTAGGAGCCTGAACATTACCTTCTGTTTGTCATCTAGTGTCTGGTAAACCAATTGGCCTATCACAATCTGGTCCGGATTTGCAAATGCAGTCATTTTTGCCGTAATGCTTATCGTATAGCCCAATATATCAAAATGTGGATCCCGCAGAATTATCTTTCCGTCAAGTGTATGAGTATCCCATCCAAATTGAACCACTGCATTTTCACCAATATCTATTCCAATTCTTACTCTTAGTTCAGGATAGTCATATTGGTTTAAAATGGGATTTATACCTTGACAAACCACTTTAATCATTGAACATGCACACGATACTGCATTAATACAACGTATATGAAAATCATCAGATGAGTCTAGGGGAAAATATGCAAGAATTGCATCACCTATGTACTTTAAAACATATCCACCATATGCGGAAATGATTAACGATATCTCCTGTGAAAACGCACGTACGATAGTAGCAAGTCTGTTTACAGGAAGAGTCATAGATAACCTAGTAGAATCAACAAGATCAACATGTAGAATCAGAAAGGTAGCCTTTGACTCTGCGTAATTTTTTAAATTGTTCTGTGTTTCCTCCATTGAAATGTCAAAATCAGATTTTACCTTTAGAGCCTTCCACATCCTTGTTTGTGCATATTTTATAGCATAATCGACATTAACTGCTTTATCAAGGTACAGTTTACTTATGAGGGGACCGCTAGAGTCTTTTCCAAAACTACCAGGTGAAGATAAAGAGGAGCCTTTTTTTTCTGCTCCCTTTTCTCTTTTTGTCGCCTCTTCTATGACCCTGCGAACATCTATCTCATTCATGTCCATCTGAAGAGCTATTACCTCCGATACTATTCCAGAATTGTGTAAATTGATGATAGTTTGTTTTTGTTCTATGCTACTTAAGTCAACTCACCACTACTGATACAGATAATATCTAGAGCTGGCGAGGGTTTTAAGTCTAACTTGCGTTTCTAGCAAAGCTAATAGTGATTGTCTTTTAATGGCACAGGCTAAATATAGCACAGGAATTTAAAAAGTGGAAGTAGTTTGCATTTTAAGAATATCTCCAACAGTTTGAGTATTTTAGTGCAATCTAAAAGAGTTATATAAATAGAAAACATTTTAGACCATGTCACCATACTGCCAAGAAAAGGTGTTCTTACTGGGGCATATCTTTTAGCGAGCTTGTCTAGCTTTTGTGAATTATGTATAAATTCTCCCCTTTGGGTTAAAGTCTATTTAACAGTCATCTAGTATGTATAAATATTAGTGTGAATAATCAACGGCGTTAGCATTTATCCTATGCTAAACTTATAGGGACTACTGTGATGTATTGTTGGAACTATTACTGCTGGTGGACTCTTCCTATCTCAAAAAGAGTAACAGAAACATATACTGCAGCTGTCTACAGATTATTAGATAATACAAGAACTTTGATCAAAACAGCATAGGAAGTCCTTCCTGTAATATGAAAACACAGATGGTGGGTGGTTCAAAACGAGTGTTCTAGTTCTCGGAATACACCCAACGCTATTAAACAACTTGACTCCACCAGGAAAAAGCGGGTTTGATGCTCTAAAAGACATATTGGTTGATGGATATAAATAATTCATCCTGCGCATCAATATGTACGAGCGATAATCTTAATTAAACAGATATGTCAGCATCCTTGAAGTTTACTTGAAATTTTGTCAACTTCAATCATCGGTAAAGGAAGCTGTGGATTTCTCGGTCCTATTTCCATGATCATCCATTCATAATATTTTATAATATGCCATTAGTCTAAATGCTCAAATATAATAACACACAATTATGCTACAAAATTACACCCTTATCCTTAACCCACCTGGTTGTTTTAGCTGTTTGGGTTTAACTGCTTCGCAACAGAAGAGTTGAACAAACCATCGGGAATAAAGGGCATTAATTTAGTGATGATTTTTTCTTTTTCGGATCCAACGATGTATCTTTGCCTTGGTTGTGGTGACGATATGGCATTGCATATAACATCTGCTACCACGTCTGCGCTTAAACCATAATAATGCTTGTTAACAAGATATTTGTTATAGGAACCAATAAACCTAGACTGTTTATTACTATTGATTAGATCTAAAGTTTTTGTTTGTAGAGGTCCATAGATATTAGTTTCAATAACCCCTGGATTAATTGTTATGACTTTGATACCAGTATTCCATAATTCAGTCCTGAGAGCGCCGGAGACAGCTTCTAATGCGTGTTTTGTTGCTGAATAAGCTCCTATCAAGGGAAGAGAGATCAACCCTGAAATTGAGCTTATGTTTACAATTCTTCCTTTGGTTGCTCCTACATCTCTTTTCTGTTGCATCATTAGCGGTAAAACTCTTTTTGCAAATCCTATAAGTCCAAAGAAATTTACTTCAAACTGATATCTCAAATTTTTCATATCCAAATCCTCAATTGCTCCTGGTTCCACATATCCTGCATTATTTACAAGACCTAAGAGTGTGTTTCCAGTTGATTTCGAGACGATTGTATCTAAGATATTGTCAAATGTCTCTGGCTTAGTAATATCACACTTTATCGGAACAAAAAGATTTTCGATTCTTTTTGCATGGAACTTGGGAGGTTGGTCAGAAGCGGAAGAAGGAAAAAGAGATGAAAGCTTATCAAAACTTCTTGCTAGTCCAAAAACCTGATATCCGCGTTCTACTAATTTAATAGAGGCGGCTCTACCAATGCCACTAGATGCTCCAGTTACTATAATTGATGATTTACCAGACAGTGTCATTCAAGATACTTCGAAAGTATAAAAACGGGTATCTAAACATAATCAACGGCATCGATACAATTGATTGGTCTTAAGATATGATTCGTCATTAATATTTTCATGTGGGGTAGATGATGGCAATATGTGTCATTCTATTTTCTTATTAAAATCTATATTGTCCCAAGACCAGTATGGATCGTTGCATGACCATTGCATATGAAATTGGTAGGTTCAATATTCTTTTTCAACAATTAATGTTGGTTGATTAACCTCTTCTAACTTTTTTGCTTTAACCTCTGCTCTGTATTCATTTTAGACTTGTCTGATTCTTTAGCGTACGCTAATGGTAGTATTGCAGGTTATGTTGATAATGCCCGTTGGTCTATTCACAAAATCTATCCCATGCGCAATATGAGTGGAATAAAAGCATGAATGATGCTATAATTAATCCATGAATTATGTAAAATTTACGCTTAGATATTCTTTTTTATATTCAAAAACAAACAGAGCAATCCAATACTGCTTAAAAGAAAAATCCATTTGCAGAACACTCAGACTTAGAACTTCATTGTCATCCTACCCCGGCAGGAGACTGATTTCTCCCTGATTCACTATGATCCAGATTCTTGTGTGAATTTAGTATTTCAATACTATCAAAACTCTTGTCGCATATATCACAACGAAATTGCTTAGGCCTATTTCTATCCCTTGATGATGAAGGAGCGCTAGCCATTGTATACAATTATAACATCTTGCTTAAATTATTTTTTGGCAAGTTCATAACAGATAATACCAAGTTTTCAACCGACAATCTTACTTGAATGGATTGATGCTGACCATTGGATATCATCTTATACTGTAAAGTGTGAGAACCTCAAATGGCTAGAGTGATCATGGACTCTAGGTCATAAAATCTAAATTTACTTAGTATACTGGCTAATCAAATGTTAGAGACTCTCTGAACATATTTCTTAATCTTAATCGTTCGTCCTCTGATAACCTGCCATCTTCTGCAATATTTCTTAATAGTTCTTCGGATTTTTTCTGTCCTAATATTTCACTCAGTTTGCTAGCAGATTTTTTTCCTTCCCATGAATTTAGTAATCCGATGACATTATCTCTGGTATCTGGGCTGAAGTCCCTTACTGCATTTTCTATGACCTTTTGGTTATCTCTGCCAAGGTCCTTGGGTCTAAATACTGCGCCCATGACCTATTATAGTAATGATCAATTATAATGATAATAGACCCTTTATATAGCCTATTTCAAAGTAGGCTTGATCGACTATTTTCTGTGAACTGCGGGATGATTCATGGCCTATCCTTTTGACCCTTTGAGGAAAAGTTGGCTCCTCCTCTCCCTCTCTATTCAAAATGATAGTCATTACATATATCGCTAGCAACATATAAGCTAGCTTCCCCATGGTTTGTCGTAATATATGTGAGAAAATATATTCTAAGATGGTAGTGGGCCAGTCACACTATCTGGCTGGCAAGAAATATTGCAGAAGATGCGAGTGTTATCTTGTAACCAATAAGGTCTTTTGTCCTTGCTGTGGATTTAGAAAATAGAAATCGATCCACAGATACCGATGGATATTCTAGCATCTAAAGATGATTTGACATTGATATTTGAGCTTGCAACTTTTGATATGTATTCTCACCTTAAATACTCTAACTTTGCTTCCGAAATACCAGATAGAGCAGAATCTGTGATGCTCCAAAAACTTGAAGTCAGTAAATATGCAAACAAGACTCGGGTCTTATTATTGTGATTTTCAATTTTACACATGCTCCAGACATAGACCTTCATGGAGTTCAATATTTTCAAGGTAGTGAGGTTAAACATATGGTTATGGATGAAAGATCTAAAGTTGTAAGCAGGTTTACGAAGATTGAAAGAAATTCTGATTTTGTTAGCTGGCCAAAAGCAGGTCTGGTTTCTGTTTTACTACAAAAATAAGATTAAGGGAATAGAGATGAAAAGGAAAGGAGGCTATATAC
>JALZGI010000046.1 GCA_030861105.1 Thermoproteota archaeon | reverse complement strand
CCGTAGAATCTATTGCATATAAACTTTCATACGGAAATCATATAGACAGGCATTCCATAATTTGGATTCATCTTCTAACTGCGAATCCCACAGGTTAAGGCAAATTGCGCTACACATAAAAAGCACGATAATACACCTGCTGACTTATTGGTCTATCCTATGCTTCTAGTTAAGAATATACTTTCGATGGTATTTACTATATTGTCTAGGGGCCCTGGCTTTGATACGAATCCATCTATTTTGATAGATGGTAGCAGGTTAGACAGTTCTAGAAGGTCTGTATCAAGGGCAGTCATAAATACAACTTTGGTTTCCGGACGAATAGCTTTAATCTTTTTTACAAGGTCATACCCGTTCATTTTTCGCATTCTTACGTCAGACAAAACCAAATCGATTTTGTCATAGTTATTTTGAAAACATTCAAGGGCTTGCAATGGGTCAGCATATCCGTAAACCCTAAAACCATCAGCTTCTAACCACCTTTTTACAGTTTTGATTATATCCCGTTCATCGTCAACCAATAATATAGAACGACTTTCAGGTGTCAATTATAATAATATAGTTCTATTACATAATATACTTGTCGCTTCTGTCGAAATAATAGCCATTTTGGCCTGTGCAGGGCAATATTTCGGTAGAGTTGCAAGTAATGGAATAAAAATCTACAACAACAGATGATGAAAACGCTTGATAATAAAAAACCAGAGCAGCCTAGTCATAGAAGTGATAGAAACGATCAAACGATATATCAAATCTGCGAAATTATTCAAGGGCTTTTGAGGTAACTATTGTAGGGTGGAAGTTTTAAACAAACATTATTTTTCAAATGCAATGGTCATTGCCAAGAAAGCGCAGGATCCAAGCTCACCGTATTCTCAAATGATGCAAAGGATACAAGCAACCTCAAATGAAATGGTGAAGAATGCCTCTTCTGTTGATGTTGTCTCTAAAGCCATCCTAGAAGCAGTTACCAGCAAAAGTCCAAACCTTCGATATTTGGCAGGTAAGGATGTAGAGACCTGGGCTTTAAATAAGAAGACTATGACTGATAACCAATTTCATGATATGATGCAAAGTCTTGCACATTAAGTTAGCCCTTTCTAAACAGGTCGGGAGTTAAGTTAAAAGGCAATGATCTATATTTTTGAATAGACAGCTGCATATTCTTCTAAAGATTTAGGGCTGTTCTTTCTTCTCTGTTGAATTATGTTCCATTGTTGGGTATAGCTTTTAGTAACATCGTCCAAGCTATTAGAAGAAAACGCCAGCACATATCTGTAATTTTTGCCCCAATTTTGTTCGTAATAATATGGATGGTCACAAGAAATTGGATAGTCTAAGGTAGAATCAACATGCATCCATTTTCCATTTATTTGTGATTCATTCCAACAATGATCAAGAAAATCGTGAACCATCCTAGTCTTAATAGATAGGGAGTTTAGCATAGCACCAAAAAGCATTGACCATTCACTACATCTTCCGGTCCTAGTTTCTGCTATTTCCTGGACATTACTATATCTGGGAAATACCTGTACTGAATAGCAATTGCTACATTCATACCTTTCTATATTTCGCACTTTCCATGAATTTCCGTTAATGAATTGAAAGCTCATCGGTAAATTGCATCTTTCACACTTTGGATCCTTAGGAGCCCATTGCATGAAATCTTTTTTGAACCATTTCAAAATTGATTCCAGGGATCCTTTATCTTCGATTTCTGTCCTTGTTTTCCTGATGATCTCCTCAGGAATCAATGTTCTAATATATTCTAAAATATCTTGATTTACATATTGTTTGGATATCTGTTTGTACAGCATGAATGAATCACGGATTACGCTAGAAATAAGAACATCATGACTGGAAAATATCCTCTTAAACAGGAGATCATCTAAACCCAAACTATTATGATATTAGTTCATGCTGATCCATATTATATATTGTATCCAAGAGACATATATTCATCCCTTTAGGAGAAATTCATTTCCATCTATATCAACAAATTCAGCATATGTTCCCCATGCCACCATTTTCTTTGGTTCTTCCAACGAATTTACACCTTTTGCCAGCCATTTGTGTCATAATTTACAACCTTGAAAATGTATTTGGGCTAAAATCCACCAAGATAAATTGGAATATGCGGCTTTTGTATAGGTTTAGGCCCTATATTTAATGTTGGAATATTGTAATACTTACCTTTAAACTCAACAACATCATCTGTCTATATTCGTTTTAATACTTGAATAAACTCATCAGCCCTCTTACCCCTGTTTTGAAATGGGACATTAGATACTTGGTATTCATCCTTGGACCATCCTATACCTAATCATGCTATACTTCTTCCTTCCGATAAAACATCAAGTGTAGTAAATCTTCTTGCCAATACCACAGGATTATGAGATAGTATATCGATAACTGAAGTCCCTAATGCAACTTTTCGCATGAGCAGGTACAAAAAGTAAGAGTCTCTAAAGTATCTAAAACATTCTGAAACTCAACCGGGAAACGGCCATCAAGAGTATTTGGATATGAAGTCTGCTTTAATGTATGATTTGATGTATTTAATTTAAAATCATTTGCCTATTTTAATAAAGTGTCAGGGGGTAAAAGCGGTTAGGGGTTAGTGCCCGACTGCTCCTGTTGTTGTTGTTGTTGCTGCTTTATTATTTGTGTTAGTTGCAATATCTGTTGTTGCAACTCCGCTATTTGTTCCTGTAAATGCTGTTGGGGCTGCTGTGGTTGTGGTTGTGGCTGCGCTTGCTGTGGCTGTTGTTGTTGTTGCTGTTGTGGTTGACCTGACAGTAGATTTCCTACTAATCCTCCTAATCCCTCTGCAAGTGGCTGCGTTAATCCCTGTAATACAGGGGCTAATGGCTGCGTTAATCCCCCTAATCCTCCCAGTAATCCTCCCTGTTGTTGTGGTTGGGGTTGCTGCTGCTGTTGCTGTAAAAGATATAGTATTTGTCTCAGGATCTGCTGTTGATCCTGTTGTTGATCTTGTGACATATTCTTGTTACAATAGGAATTGGACTATATCACTTTAATCTGTTATAGGAAAGTGTTATAATAAAGTGTATGAAGAGAGGTTGGCAAAGGATCTATTCTCTAAGCGTTAGCCTTAGAACAGCCACAATCAGGACTCTTCTTTGGTGCTGAGATAGGAGTATCTTTTACTGTAGTTGTCGACGTAGGGGAGCTGTTTGTACTACCAGTCTATAAGTCTAATTTATAGGACATAAAAGTCTCTCCCATACCCATAATAAATGAAATCCCTCTTCTTCAGCTTGTTTTGCTGCTTGGATAACATTTTCTCTAGTAGCCTGCTGACCTGTTTGGGTAAAACTAGATCTACTTTCAAGGTAATTTCAAATTATAATGCTTCTATTAAAAGGTAGACTCTAGGCTGTAGCAAAATTGCTATTGTGGTTTGTTTGCTCTTGAGTCTGTTATCCATTGCACAGTTATAAAATAAGTGTGAAAATATCATTAGCATATATGATATGTATTCAGTTCTGAATCATTGAGTGAATATTATAGAGGTCAAAGGACCGCAATTTCAATTGCCTTGTCAGTCATGATAATAAAAGCTCTTTTTGTCATATAGAGAAACTATTGGAATTTTTGATCCTATCAATATCTATTCCTCTCCTCAAGGAAAGCAATAAACAAAGTATCGTTACAATACTTTTGTTTAAACATAGATATCTCATGCCTGATAATACTTATACAACCTGGAGTAAGAATAATCCCAATGAACACTAATGAATTTGATATTCCTAAAGAGATCACCGTCCATCTTTCTGATGCTGCGTAAACCTCAACAGATTGATTCTTAACCTTAAAAATTCGGAAATGATACTTTTGTAGGAACGAAGAGTATTATATATAATTCAAAATTGTGTAATAATGTCTCTGGGGCATCCTCTCTATTGCATATGACGCTGGCATACCTTGAGAAGCCAAATTATCAGTATGTCATCCATGGACTACTACGGGCCATAAGCAAACCTAGAATAAAATGCGTTTCTTCCACTATTATCCCATTCTAGACCATGATCTTTGTATGTGTGTCTAGTAGAATGTGCAATGACAGGATCATAACCAGGAGTATTTGAAAATGCAGGATTGGCGACTTTTGATTCTACATTTGGATCACTACCCATCAAACCTTCTATCTCCATTTCAGAAATAGAAGGTATCTTTATACTACGTCTATTCTTACCTTCAATGTTAAACTCAATAGGTACTGATTTTGTTCCCAATATTTCTCCTGTAAGTGACAACATCTCAACAAAAAAATTGCCCCCAACCTGCCCTGTGAATATCTTAGTTAATGCATCTTTTTGATCATTGTTTGCTTTCTCATCTAGGTAGAGAGCAATCTTCCACTTTGGTCCGGTAAACATATGTCCTGGAGCATGAACTGAAACAACGACATTAAGATTAGCAAGATTTATCGAATTATTATTAGCCTCTTCATTAGCAGTTTCAGTGCGTTTACTGTCATTGTTAGTTTCACTAGTAAAATGGCCCTTCTCTATATGCCAAGCCGCTAATCCTTTACAATCCCCTTCAGTTGGATCTAATGAAAAAATACACGGACAAATACTTTTGCAATTGCATCCGTCAAAATAATCGCCTTCTAGCTTCCAATCGTAACTCTTTTGATTTGTCATGAACTAGTGTTGATTAACGTCCTCATAATATATTTAAGATCCAGCACTTTTTGAAGATAAACATCAGTGCACAAAGAATCACAATAAGGGATTACAATAATACTCATTATGATAAAATAGGTAATGCATACCAATATGTCTTCTTAGTTTAGATGCCATCGCTGTAACTTAGAGTGGACAGAACTATGGACAACGTTCAAGTGGTTTATCTGAAACAATAATTATAATAA
>JALZGI010000031.1 GCA_030861105.1 Thermoproteota archaeon | reverse complement strand
GTATTATAGAGTGTGCTAAAAGCCTCCTATATTTTAAAATAAAGGTCATTCTATTTTATTTATTTCTATTTTAATGTCATTTTCTCTCTCGTCTTAATTCGTGCAGTCATCTCCATTTCCTTGGAGTCATACTTCTTCTATCTCCGTATATGGTTCTATCAAAGCCAAAATATCCTAACACAGTTCCTGTTACATCAAGTATCATCTCTTTATATTTGTCATAATCTAGTTTTCCGCTTACTGCATTAGTAGAGCTTACTGGTGCAACTCTACGAAGAGGTTTTTGTGCTGTGAGTTCTTATGAATATATTTGATAGTATCACCTTTTGATGTGTATACCATTATTACTTGATTGAATAGCTGCACTAACATGAGCTAAAAGAGATGTCGCTTAAACCATTTTTATAACTAGTTTAACATACATCCTACCCTAAATGCATTCGGAAATACAAAGCATAGCACCATATTATTCCAAACTTGAAAACATTCTTCCAGAGGAGCTCCCTGAAGTTGAAATTACAGAGGTACTTGGCAGAGCAAGAAATGAATTAACCAAGATAATCGAGGAGGATTTGAAAAAAATAAAAGATCTAGCAGCAAGGCAGAACAAATCGATTGCGTTTAATGAGTTCACAAAGCCTCCTTCTGTAATCAGAATGGCATTTTACATAGAGAGCGACCCGTCATATGACGATGTGTCATTTTATTATGCTCATTGGACTATGAGTCTTTCAACGTTACAGTCTCTAGCTCAAAGCGTAATAAATATGTCAACAGAACTAAAGACAAATTACAATAATTATTTGAATACTAATACGCAGAGACAAGAAAAGGGAATAGCATTTAATCGTTTCATTCGTTCTTACCAAGAATTTTATGGATACCTAGTAAATATACGAAATACAATCACACAATATTATGACTTGTTTGTTCAAACTTGTAATAAAATAGATCCTAACAATAAGGAACAAACTCTTATTGCTTATAAATCTGACATAGGACACGATCAACTGCTAGCTGCAACAAAGGAACTGCTTTTGCATGGAAACTGGGGGAGATTAGCGGGATTTGTACTTCTTAGATCTGCTGTGGAGATTTTTGTTACAAGGGAATTATTTGATCCCAAGAAGAGTAAGAAGTATAATAATAATCAAATAATCTTCCCTGGCAAAGATATTCCCAGTTTAAAGTCAATATGGAAGAAAATAGAAAAACTTCACTTAGAGCGATACTTCAAAACGGATTCTTTGAAACGACTGTATGCTTGGCAAAGTATTGTTGCACATAGAGGCAGTCTTGCTGAAGAATACCTAATCTGGTTTATTTATTATCATACGACGATAGAGATAATAGGTGCATTTAAAGCCAACTTGAGACATTACGGAGATCAAATACTTGATGAGCTACTAAAAGACGGTTTAATACTGATACAATAATTGTTTGTATTGTTTTCGTTAGCTGGTTCACTCTTTAGCTTTTCCAATTCTGTAGCTAATTTACTCTTCAATCTTTACTATAAAAGACAGAGGATCTCATGTTGTTCCTATCTGATTTGTGTTGGACAATAGGAATAGTAAAGATGAGATAGGAAATATTGTGTTTACCACGTATAACATGTCAGCCAAAGCAAAGAATATCAAACAAGACAACAGAGTACGTATTTGTGTAGACGATCAGATACCGCCGTTTTCCTTTGTTACAATATTTGGAACTACAAAAATATATCCTCACAACCAAGAAGAGGTCTTAATGTGGGCTACTAGGATAGCAGAACGGCATATGGGAAAGGAAAATGCTGACGAATATGGTAGAAGAAATAGTGGTGAGGGTTCAGCCCTGGTACGAATAATTATACTAACGTCGCATTCATAGCATCTCTTTTGCCTTCCTCTATTAGTCCAGCTATTGTCTTGGCTGTAAAATCGCCTGACTTGCCAGAAATAGAATCGGCATAATAGTCGTAGTCAGCCCTTTCACCCCTTTCTATTCTCACCACTTTAGTTATTCTGTACTGACCATTAAGAAGATCGTCGTATGTACTGTTTTGCTCACTACTACTATTATCATTGAAACCTTTGTTGCATGCAGTTGTAGTTATTTTCCCTAATATGTCGTCAAACTTTTTCTGCAGCTCCTTCTTGTCTGATCCTTCTGTGACCTTGGAAATGGCTTCGGCTGAAAGATTTTTCATTTGAGCTGCAAAATCTCGTAGATCTGCTACTAAGTATGTCATCTTCTCATCATAATGAGAACTTCTATCTCCGAATAATATGTCATTTTCTCTGTCTTTTACTACATCATAGTCGGTAGGAAGATCCTCACGCTTTGAAGGGTGTAGGTTTACTATATAGACTTCTAAATCTGGAATACATATATTGTTGTTGCTATTACCTTCTTTTCCTGTCTGTGAGGTTACTACACTCAACCAGTATTCCTGATGTGCTTGTAAAAGTTCTCTAAATGGAGTATTGCTAAGTAGTCCACCATCCCAAAACTTACGTCCATCTATCTCTTTGTAATCATAAAACTCTGGTAACGTACCACTTGCCATAACATGATCTATACTGACTCCCTTGTAGTGATCACTGTTGCTATTGCTATTGCTATTCTTGTTATTTTTTATCATATCATTTCCATGTCCTCCATTTTTCCCTGTTTTGTAAGTGCTTTGCTCTGACTTCCTTGAGCCATCTCCTTTATGATAACTATCAAATGTCACTGTTTTACCTTCGGCTACATCTACACTAAATACAAGAAGCCTTGGCTGATTATTCCAATGGCTAGTAGCTATTTTATGTTGTGCAAAGTTGAGAATAGTATTTTTTAAGCGATCAGGTTTATGGATGTACCAACTATTAAGAGGATAGAAGAATCTTGAATCACCTCTAGGGGGATCTATACACTCATGTACCTTCGATGCTCCATTGAAGAAATAGTGTATTACGGAGTAATACCTTCTTGCTGCCTCAGCCGAGGCTATGCCTAATGTACCTTTGTTTGATTGTTCTTGCCAGTTACCCCATCCTACTACTTTTTTTAGATCTTCTTCGGATACAGTCGAAGCTAGCCCTTTTTCTTTGTCCGTCCAAAAGTGTTCTAGTTGTTCTACTGCAGTTTCCCAGCTTCCTGTTCTAAGATATTGACTTAACAAAACTGCTCCGTTCATCGCACCAATGGAAGTACCTGCTATTATATCAAACAACAAAGATTTGCCGTCATGATCATAGTCTCTGCTGTTGTCCCATTTTCTCTTATCCTCATCAATGAGTCTTTTACATAGTATCTTAAGTACCCCTGCTTGATAAGCTCCAACTGCTCCTCCGCCTCCAAGCACGAGAGCTCTTTGCCGCTTCTTCAATACCTTCTTTAAGTGTGTGATAGATATTTAGCTTATCGTTTATAGCAAACTAAACGTATTATTAGAGAAATTTAGATTATCAAAGATCATAAATTGTAAAATATTCAATAGATTAACCTTAAAAAATATTTGAGAAAAAAGTGGAAACTACGCTGCGGCTGCTTCAAGCTCTTTAATCCTTTCTGCTACGCCACGCGATTCATTTTCTAAATCTTGTTTGTATTCCTTTAGCAATTCAATGTGTTCCTCTTTTGTAAGGAAGCTTCTTGCTCTCCAAAGACCTCTTCCAGGGTAAGCACCATAGCACATATTATTGATCACCTCCATCTATTATCAATCCATATCGCATACACGATATATAGTATAGTACATATTTATATATATCGGCTATACGATATAGTGTACTATTATAGTTTGAGAAAAGACAGTTACTACTGTGATATGCGGGGTATGTTAGGGTTTCTAATCCTGTTCTTACTTTCAAAAAGGCCGATGAATGGACAAGAAATTGCGGATGAGATTGCAAATAGGAAGGGAGAAAGGCCAAGTCCAGGAACTATTTATCCGGCATTAAAAAACCTTCGTCTAATGGGATTTATAACTATCGAAGAAAAGGAAGGCAAAGCAATATCATACAGTCTAACAGGGCGAGGGAAAAATGCATTGAAAGTTGCCAAACGAAAATTCACAAGGACATTTCTGGGGGTATATCCATAATTATCTTTACTCCTATGAATTGGGATATCTTGTCACTTTGATACTACAGCACTGTCTTCTTAATGATATTGACAAGCGAAGTGTGGAAATGGCAATCCGAATTGATCCACTGAATATACGGAATAAAAAAGAATAAACAAGTAGATTAATACTGACTGCTTGCTATATACCATCTAGAATGGAAATGAAGCAGCAGTTTTTACCATTTTACAGCAATACACAGATAAGATATATGTAACAATATGAGTCATGTTCGTTTTGAAGTGTAACTATACTTTTATTCCCTTATTTACTTATTAACTGCACGCAGTACAAGATTGCCTATCAAAAACATAATGAAAACCAACAATCAAATTTTTCTAATGATCCTGGTAATATCGTTTTTTGTTTTGTAGCACTCAACACTAGTTTGAGTCATATTACAATAGCTTATAGTCAGAATCAGAGTTCTTCATTTCAAGCAGAAGCTAAGGCTTTAGATGATATGCCTTCCCAAAAAGTCAAAGTAGGTGATATAGATGTAGCCTACAAGCGGCTTGGAAACAATATTGATAATCCGATTGTTCTCATAACTGGTGCAGTCACTACAATGGATATGTGGGTCCAACTCTGTTAAAGGAACTTTCATCAAACCGCTCGGTCATAATCTTTGACAATCGAGGAGCTGGTGAATCAACTGCAGGTACAAAGGAATTTTCAATTAATCAATTTGCAAATGACACGTTAGGTTTGTTTGATGCATTAAAAATAGAAAAGGCAGATGTACTTGGCTCTTCAATGAGTTCTTTTATAGCACAAGAGCTTGCACTAAAGAACCCTAACAGAATTAATAACCTCATATTG
>JALZGI010000023.1 GCA_030861105.1 Thermoproteota archaeon | reverse complement strand
GTTTAACCTCATACGACGTTGGCATCGCAGGAATCCATAGGTTGTTTCCGATATTGAAGGAAATGGTTTCCATTGATGTCAGCACCATTGTTGTTGTTGCAGGAATGGAAGGAGCATTGCCTAGCGTGGTTTCTTCCCTTGTTGATATCCCCGTAATCGCTGTACCCACTTCGACGGGCTACGGTTTTGGCTCAGATGGAGTTGCTGCGCTTGGAACGATGTTACAAAGCTGTTCATTGGGGTTGGCCGTGGTGAATATAGATAATGGTATTGGGGCAGGTGCTTTTGCGGCGACAATAGCACTTCGAAGGATAAAAATGTAGAACCATATTCCTGAAAAATCAATACCGAATTAGTGTCTTACAAGTTAAAACGTTTATAAGTCTTTTAGCTTGTCAGGGTTTCAATTATTAACGGAGCATCATTATGAGTTATGTTCGCACTTTAAAGAGGATTCGCACACATAAAACTAATTATCGAAAGAGACAGGCCCTGCTGGTAAGCAGGCAAAATTTTGTTACCGTCAAAATAACTAACCAGAATGCAATGGCACAAATTATCAAACCCGAACTTGGAGGGGACGTGGTAAAAGTTTCTGTTCATAGTAGGGAGCTCCGGCAACATGGTTGGAAGGGTTCTTTGAACAGTCTTCCTGCTTGTTTTCTTCTTGGGGTTCTGCTTGGGAAGAAGGCGCGGCAGAACGGGATTGACAAGGCGATACTATATATTGGAAACAAGGCATTTACAAGTAGGATAGCTGCTTGCATGAAAGGAATTTTGGAGTCTGGATTGGACCTGCCAGTCTCTGAGGATAGCATTCCTTCACGTGATCGACTTACTGGTTTGCACATTGCTGAATATGCTACAAGGATGAAGAAAGAAGATATCCGTAAGTACAATCAGGTTTTTTCGTCCGTTATACGTCAAGGTCTTATGCCCGAGAACTATCAGTCCCACGCTGAAGATATTGCGTCACAAATAATGCAAGGAAACTTATCAGCCCAAAGTGACAACCTGCATAGTCGTAATCGCTCTTCCTCAGGAGGTAACTCTCCAGAATGAGTCGATATTCAAAACCCCAACAACAGGTAAGTGAATGGAAGCCTAGAACATCTTTGGGCAGCTTAGTTTTGGAAGGCAAGATCAACTCGATGGAGGAGGTGTACGAGAATGGCATGAGGATCCAGGAAGCTGAAATAGTTAGACACTTGATCCCGGACATGAAAACCCAAGTGATCCATGTAGGAATTGTCCAAAAGCAAACAGATGCCGGCGAAATGACACGGTTCGATGCATTGGTAGCTATTGGCAACGAGGCAGGTTGGTTCGGTTTAGGTAAGGGCAAGGCAGCACAAATGAGAATAGCAATAGATAAGGCAACAAATGCTGCCTACCTAAATGTTATACCCGTTAAACTGGGTTGCGGAAGCTGGGAGTGCAGGTGTGCAGAGCTACATTCAATTCCCTTTAAAGTGCGAGGGAAAGGTGGAAGCGTAACTATAGAAATTATTCCAGGGCCAAGAGGTTTGGGGCTGGTTGCTGGAGAAAATATTAGGAACTTATTAAGATTAGCAGGACTAAAAGATGCATGGACAAAGTCTTTTGGATCCACAAATACAATGATGTCTACAACTAAAGCCGTTTTCAACGCTATTAGAAGCACTTACATAATGGGCTAATAGTAACCATGGCTTATATTGTTCTAAGGATTAAAGGGACGGTTAATGTCCCACATTGGGCCAGGTATACTTTGAATAATCTTAGCCTGCACAAAAAATTCTCAGCGACTATAGTGCCTGAAACTCCAGACTCCTTAGGTATGTTAAGAAAAATCAAAGACTTCGTGGCTTGGAGTCATGCTGACTCTAGTTTTCTAATCGAACTACTGGAAAAAAGGGGGAAGACCATTGGCTCTAAACCGTTAAAATCATCGATGAATTCAGGGCCATATAGTGATTTAAGTAGTTTGGCTTCGGACCTAGCTGAAGACAAAATAAGACTTTCGAACCTGCAAACTGTCAAACCCTGGTTTGCATTAAATCCTCCACGAGGAGGATTCAAGAGAAAAACAAAAACACAATTTCACCAGAAGGGTGTTCTGGGAGAGGACAAAGAACTCGTCGAAATTATGAAAAGGATGATCTAAAGTACAGGAAGACTTAATTAAGGTGAAATATTGGATCTACAATACGATAACGTTA
This sequence comes from Thermoproteota archaeon, assembly GCA_030861105.1. Classification (GTDB taxonomy): domain Archaea; phylum Thermoproteota; class Nitrososphaeria; order Nitrososphaerales; family Nitrososphaeraceae; genus TH5893. The sequence goes on along the minus strand of JALZGI010000023.1, from coordinate 6,399 downwards.
ACCGAAAGATAAAAAGGAGAAAGTGAGACCATGGCAACCCGACTTAGAAAAAGCAGAAAACAAAGAGGAAGCCGGTACTGCGGATGGGGCCAAGTGGGCCAGCATAGGCAGTCGGGGGCACGTGGAGGGGTTGGAGGAGCTGGAAAGCATAAGCACTTCTGGGTCAGGACTATCATAGAAGAACCCGACCACTTTGGACATAAGACATCTAATTTCCGGACGAAAGGGATTGTCCGGAAATGGGCTGACGTGGGACAACTAGACTCTATATTTTCACGCTATGGTTCCCTGAAGGAGAACGGTAAAGCATTCTTAGATTTGACTTCATTAGGATACGATAAAATATTGGGCGGAGGAAAGTTGCATGGTACTTTTAGCATAAGAGTAGGGCAATTCTCTCGAGCTGCAAGGGAAAAAATTGAGGCAGTAGGAGGAGAGGTTATTTTAAATGAGGACCACGCAGAGTGAAAGTGTAATCCGAAGAGGAGTAAAATCAATCTCCAGGTACGTTCCTCAAGTTGAGAAACCAAAGAAGAAAATACAACTCTCAGAGAAACTAATCTGGTCGGGGATTGCTGTATTATTGTATCTTGTGATGGGCCAGATTCCGCTTTATGGCGTCACAGACGACCCCAGATTTGACTTTCTCGCATTTGCGAGGGTAATATTTGCCGCTCAGCAAGGAACTTTATTGGAACTAGGCATAGGTCCTATTGTTACTGCAGGTCTGCTGATGCAGTTGCTGAAGGGATCTGATTTACTAAAACTAAATTTCAAAAATCCCGATGACAGGGCGCTTTTTACATCGGCTACCAAGATAGTTACAATAGTTGTAATAGTGGCAGAGGGAGCGTTATACGGAGTCAGCGTATACGGGAATCTTGTAGCAAGCCCCGCCTTTGTGCCTGTGGTTGTGGGTCAACTGATTGCAGCTAGTTTTGTTGTCATGATGCTTGATGAGCTAGTCCAAAAAGGATGGGGACTAGGATCGGGTATAAGCTTATTTATCATGGCTGGAGTTGCCCAGACCATACTATGGAGTGTTTTTAGTCCCATTCCTGCAGATGACGGCCCTGTAGGCGTTATTCCATTTCTTATTGACTCTGCAATAAACGGTGATATAGCAGAAACATTGTTCAGAGTGGGTCAGCTTCCGAGTTTGTTTGGCCTGTTTCTCACTGCTGGTGTCCTTCTGGTATTAGTATACATCCAAGGCATTCATGTAGATATTCCGATAGTTTCTACTAAATATCGTGGGTTTACTGCTGTATATCCAATAAAGCTATTATATACCTCAAATATCCCAGTAATTTTAGCATCGGCACTTCTAGCAAACGCGATTTTTATGGGTCAGATGTTATGGGCAAATTACAATCCTCAGAATAGCAACCCTTCTTTTAATTGGCTCGCACAATTTGATCCAAGCAGTCCCCAATCGCCCACTGGCGGGCTATTATATTATATAACTGCCCCTAGGGGTCTTGATGTGGCACTGCAAGATCCGATAAGGGCAGTAGTATACATAATTTTTCTGACCACTATTGTCACGATTTTCGGGAGGCTATGGGTGGAGCTTGGAGGACTGTCTGCAGGGAAAGCAGCAAAAAACCTGCTAGATGCGGACGTCCAAGTTCCAGGCTTCAGGAGGTCAGAAGGCTCAATTGAGACGCTGCTCAACAAGTATATACCTTCAGTCACTATAGCAGGCGGTATAATAATAGGGCTTGTCGCTTCAATTTCAGACGTGCTGACGGTATTTGGTAGTGGAATTGGAATTCTCCTGATGGTTGACATCTTAGTAAATTATTATAATCTTCTGGTCAGAGAACAGGTAGACGTTCACATGCCAAAACTGGCGGCTCTTCTTGGAAGAAAATAGTATACGAGCAGTAATTGTAGGAATACCTGGGGTCGGAAAAACGACTGTAATCGCTGAGGTCCAGAGTAATCTTTATCGCAGAGGCTTGAAGTCTGCAACTGCTGTGTTCGGTACGCTGATGTTTCAAGAGGCAAGCAAGAGGCTTGTAAAAAATAGGGACGAAATGAGGAACCTTTCGATTCCAACCCAAAAGACTTTGCAAGAGGAGGCCGCGAAAAGAATATCCGAAATGAATGAAGATTTTATAATTATCGATACTCACCTCTTTATAAAGAGCTCGGACTGGTATTGCCCCGGAGTCCCTTTAAATGTCATCCAAATCATAAGACCTACCCATCTCTTGCTAATAATTGCGGATGCCGAAGAGATAGCGGCTAGACGGCAGACGGACAATACGAGGCAGCGGGATCTCCTATCCAAAGAGGACATACAACATGAGATTGATCTCTCCAAGACGATGATCGCCTCGTTGGCTAATCTTACTGGATCACCTTTCGCCATAATAGAGAACAATAGTAACCAGGCTAATAAGGCCGCCGAAAATATAGCCAGATTACTGGTGGAGAGCCGATGAACTTGGAATTAGATCTGGTGTTTTCAATAATAATGCAAGTGCCGGGGCTCACCCCCCAATATACAAAACATCCTTTATTTCCGGATATGGTTTCAGCAATGATCGTGTCTGCCCTGATATCAATAGGAATGAACTATGCCTTCGCACTTCTTAGAAAAAAAACCACAGATATAGATAAGATGTCGAGGGTAATGAAAGAAACAAGCGAATGGCGAAAACAGTATACGGAAGCCATTAGAAAGCAAGACAAAGTTCGTGTCGAAGAGTTAAAGAAAAAACAGGCGTACGTTAACAAGATGACAATGGAAATGCAGCAGCAACAAATGCGACCTATGCTGATTTACATGATGCCTTCTTTCTTGCTATGGATATTCGTCTTTCCATCTGTCTTTGGAGCCACGACGGCAATCTCGCCTATTCAAATCCCATGGATAATGTGCAGCGAAGATAACGTCAAGCTCGATCAACAAGTCGATCAGACCGGTCAAGCCAAGGGTGCTTGCAGCATTCCAGGCGAAGTATTTCTATGGGGATGGTTTCTAATAACGTCCTTTGCTTTTAGCGGGATAATATCTAAGACTACAGGAACATCAATGCCTGGCATTACTTGAGATATTATATCCATGGTGGCTAAAGCTCTCAAAGAAGGACTAAGCATAATTATTTCCGGCTGGCCTGCCGTAGGTAAGACGACTATGGCTGTCGAATTAGCCAAGGAGTTTAAATTAAAAACATTTAGCGGTGGCGATATACTCAAGATGCTGGCTGAATCCGAAGGGTATTCAACATCTGGTGACGACTGGTGGGATACCGATGAGGCGAAGGAGTTTATGGAAGAAAGAAAGTCAAATCCTTCATATGATAGGGAAGTCGATAGGAAGCTTATCCAAATAATAAAGAGTCAAAACGCAGTAGTGACTAGTTACACATTGCCGTGGCTGGTAGATGATGATGCAATCAAGTTTTGGTTAAAGGGCTCACAAGATAACCGCGCTCTGAGGATGGCCAACAGGGACAATATATCATATGGATCTGCTAAGAAAATTATACAGTTTCGGGATGAGCAGAACAGGACTATCTACCGAAATTTGTATAATTTTAACTTCGGTGAAGACCTGAAGGTTTTTGATTTCTGTCTCAATACGGATCTATTGAGTTTGCCATCTCTGATAGAAATCTCAAAGTCTGTCATTAGACGGTTGGAAGTAAATCAGCGAACTCAAAACGACCTGGGCCAAGGTGGCTAACTATTGATACTGCCGCAGTTGCAAAACCTATTGAAAATAGACGAAGATGGAACAAACGAAACATTTGGGCAAATTGTAGATGAAAGACCTCTTAACGCTTTACTGGACTATGGGATCATACTCCTTGACAAGCCACCCGGACCTACCAGTCATGAAGTAGTTTCATGGGTGAAAAAGATGTTGGGACTTTCTAAAATAGGCCACAGTGGCACACTGGATCCTGGAACCAGCGGGCTCTTGCCACTTGGCCTCGGAGAGGCGACGAAGGCACTCTCTGTCTTGACTCTCGGACCCAAAGAATACTATGCACTTGCAAGAGTGCATTCATACGTATCCACAAAAAAAATTGAGCCAGTTATTAGGGAGTTTACAGGAGATATTTATCAAAGGCCACCTCAGAGGTCGGCTGTTCGACGAGCTACTAGAGTCAGAACAGTATACTCTTTTGACCTCCTGGAGCAGCATGAGCGGCTTCTCCTTATGAGAATCCTATGTCAGGCAGGCACCTATGTTCGCAAGATAATCTATGATCTAGGAGAAGTAATTGGCACCGGGGCAACTATGGTAGAACTTAGAAGAACCATGGTCAGCGGCTTCTCAGAGAGAACCGAGCACCTAGCGAGACTTCACGATATACTAGATGCCTTTGAGACGTACAAGGAGCATCGGGACGAAACAAAGTTACGAGAGATCATAAGACCAATAGAGTATTTTTTGCAGGCCTTACGGGGCGTGGTAATTAGAGATACAGCAGTTGATGCCCTTTGTCATGGTGCTCAGTTAGCAATTCCCGGTGTTATTGCTATACCACCTGACCTCAGAAGAGGTGAACTTGTCGGAATATATACCCTCAAGGGCGAGATCGTAGGACTCTCAGAGGCAATCATGGTCTCAGAAGAAATTGAAAGCAAAACCAGTGGTTTTGCTTTTGTGATGAAAAGAATCATAATGAAACCGAATACGTACCCCAAGGTCTGGCGGTCTACGGGGGATCAGAGGAACAAGGCCGGTTAGAATTTGGATTTAAGCCCGCGAACAATGTTCTTCCCTTTAGTGATATCAACTTTACATTATAGAGATGAGAGCGTATTCCGTTACGACAGCCAGAAACTCTAATTGCCCCGTATTCTTGACACTAACTCCTGCAGTTACTGCAGTGACTTCAGCCGACCAGCAAACGTTGAGAGCACAAGTGTAAGGCGTTGCTACAAGCGAAAACTGGGTAGAGGAGAATCTTTGTCTCACTCAACATGAGACCCTTGACCAGCGCCGGGAGAGGGATTTGAACCCTCGCGACCCTTACAGGTCACAAGCTGACTGGAAATGTTTTCCAGGCTTGCGCCCTTCCAGACTAGGCGACCCCGGCAATACGCCTTGGAGTGATCGTTAGGATATATTAATCAATAAATATCCACTTATTAAAAATGTGAGAACGACAGTCATTAAATGACGTTAATAGTTATAAAATTGATTGACAGTAGGTTTTGGCTACCGGACATCCGGGATTGCGACCACGCCAATCGTGCAGGCCCCTATGTCCGTATGTGGTCTTATCTATAATTTCCATTTTGTGACTAAAAAGGATTATGTTCCTTTATTCTCCGGGACCAACTATTAATGAAAATGGTTAATAATTAACAATTCATAGATACTTTCAACTAAGCCGCAGGAGAAGGAAACAGCACGGCATCAAGATACCAGTAGCTGTCTCCCCGGGGAAACTCCTACAGCTTGAATAATAATATGCTCAAAATATACAAAAGATTTCTGGGACAATATTGCATAACATTTCGACTTGATCTGTGTTTTACTAATCTTATATAATTTAGTTCACATTATACTGCGAGGACCTGTCACCTATTGGACAAGATCACCGCTCCGCAGGAAGGTCCTAGACTCGACTATGGTTGCGGTAATTAGCGTTGAGTCTCCTGCGGTCCTATATTAAGTCTCCCTCCATCCGGACATTGATAGTCATTACTTATATCCATGGAGACACTTGGGCTAGCTCCGTTCCCATTGGTGTGTCGTAATCTGTGTCAGAGAGCATTTTCTAAACCGGTAGTAGGCCAATCGCATTATTCGGTTGGCAAAAAATATTGCAGAAGATGCGAATGTTATTTTATTACCCTGAAGAGGCACTGCGAATGTTGTGGAATGCAACTAAGAGCTAATCCACACTGTGGAAGATTGTATAAGGAAAAGGTCAGAGCAACTAAGATAACCGATTGCTTTAAGATGACTTTTCTTCAGAGATTGACTAGTATGACACTGAGGCTTGTTGCTTTAGGATTGGAATTGTTTCTGCAGCTGGAATTCTTACTGTAACTACACCATCTACATATGTAGCTGCACCAACCACTTTTTCACCATCTTGCGTCGAAATAGGAAGTATGATTCTTTTATCTATTTGGCGAGGCCTGTGTTTGTAATAGACAGATCCTGTATGTGTCTTCTCATCTGTTTCCCTTTTTGCCCTAATATGTAATACATCTTCTCTAATACTCAAGTTGATATCCTTCTTTGTAAAACCAGCTAGATCAATCTTAACCACTAAGTCATTTCCATCTTCGAACATATCGATGGCAGGCATTGTCAGTTCATAGAATTCCCTTGATAAGTTGCTTATTTCTCTGGACAACCAAGAGAATGTCATGTAATATTTGTAGGCTCTAATATGTATATACTTTCGTGCTCGT
>JALZGI010000018.1 GCA_030861105.1 Thermoproteota archaeon | reverse complement strand
GTTTAACGGTTCTGTAGAAAAGACTGTCTTTGAGATAATTGCTCATATGTGGGAACGAACAAAAATTAATCATCCTATAATCTAGTTGTTATACTGTATCCATTAATCTCTCGTATATTTTTATAGTTATATCCATTAGTTTGTCAGTGACTAGCCCCCATTGTTTTTATTACAACATAAAGCAGAATGTCCGTCTTGAGTAGCCGTCAACATATTGTTGTACATTTATATATTCATACTATTAGTTTTATCGTTCTGCGTTTTGGTACAATCTCTTCATGCCTTTTTTCAGCAGTTTTAAGGACACCATACAGTATTTGATTTAATACCAAAGGCTGAACCTTCATATTGTAGAAAGCAGCTTTCTTGGTGACGTTATTCTATTTGCTATTGCTATCAATACGGAGATCATGGATAGTTTTCATTTACGCAATAACTATATCCCTGGAGTCGATTCTCATAGAATTTTTGACTACTACATTCTTGCAAATTACCCCGCTTGTGCTCTCAGCAATAAGCATAACATTGGCAGGTACAATGTTATTGCTAGTTGCACTGCTCTTGATGAACAAGAAACAAATCTCCGAACTATTTTTAAAGTCAGCAAGAAACCTCTTTTTGGCTAGCATCTTCCTTGCCATCGGAATATTCACATGGTATGATTCTATCAACAGAATTGGTGCCTCAAAAGAGGTACTTATAGCTGGTCCTCTTGAAATCGTAATTATAGTTATTTTGGCACGGGTATTTCTGAGCGAGAAACTAAGGAAGATTCAGATGGCTGGAATAGTCCTTGCATTAATAGGATTCTTTATCTCCATATTAAGCGACATTGGCAGTGGTATTCTGAAAAGTATGCAAACAATAATAGCTTCTCCATTGCCTTCGGCATTGATTACCTTTGGAGATATAGAAGCAATTGTTTCTGCATTTGGATTTGGAATTGGTGTTCTCTTTCTAACCAAACTTGTTTCACTACATTCCTCTATAGAGGTAGCCGGAGCCTCTATGCTACTCTCTGGACTGATTTTGGCTGGTTTTATGACAGTATTTTCCTATGAATCTTTGCAAATATCCTTTGTGAAAGAAGGCTATTCATTTCAACAACCACAGAGATTAATGAACACCATATTAATATTGACAGCTTTTTCATTACTTCCTTTTATAGGATCTATGTCATATTCTGTAGGACTGCGTAGAGTAGGCGCTTCTATTACAGCAACCATAGGTTCCTCGAGTATTCTCATTACAATCATAATACAGATAGTGCTAAGACAATTAGGGATAGCAAGCAATTTGCCAGAAAATATTTATCTTGCTATTGTTGGTGGTATAATAGGATTTCTAGGGATATACATAATCCATTTACATAATCATCCATATCAGACAAAATAAGGAAGACAAGGAGAGAGTTTTGGAATATCGGTATTATTATTTCTTTTCTGTTCCTCTGCAACGGATCAATGTCATGGCGATCTCTAGATGAAATGATGTTTCCGTCTGGTTTTTATTATTGCTCGGTATTTATTAAATTACTCTGCCACACGTATGAAACTCTTTATGTTAAGGTTCTTAATATTACAGTACCGCAGACGGTAATTCGATTTCTCCTTATTTACCTTCATTACCGTTAAAGGTTGATTCTGAATTACGAGTAAGATCAGTTTGGTATTTCGATCGTCAGCCAATAAAAAATGCCATATTTACACTGGATGTTACTTGCTGTTCGCCTGCAATAATCGGAGTAGGAAGTCCTTCTTGTGAACTAGTATCAGCTACTGACTCCCTTGCGAGGAATGGGTGTAGGGGTGATAAGGGAACTTTGTCAACTTCCTCGATCACAATTGATCTTACTCCTATTATTCTAGCCCTGAGTTAGAAGCAGCAATATCTGCCCTATTTTTTGCATCGGCCACTGCTTTTTTTCAAAAGATCATTTTTGACAAGTTCAGACTTTTCATCCGAGAGACTAAAAGATATTCCACTTATGTCGTTGACTCCGGCTTCTACCGCAGTGTCAATCCAATGTGATGGAGCTCTATAGAGTAGACAAAACTCAAATTAAGATTAATAGTATTGAAAGTATTGGGTTCTCTAACCATTGATCTTTTTTGCATTAGGCTGATACGGCAGATAGGTGGATGAAAGAAAACAATTTTGCTCTATATTTAGATGCATATTTTTTAGTATCCCATATAATTCGCATAGTTTTTGAGCTGCAAGTAGGCTGACACCTCTCCACAATGAGTCACTTTCTCGATAGTTATTTATAGTAACAAACAACCCTTATCAGAAATGAAATCCTAGTAATTATGAGGAAACAAATGACCTCTTTTACAGATAATTCACACAAGTCAGTCAAGCGTGTAGGAGATATCACACAAGAACCAGCCACAAATGAGGCTACTGATCCAAGTGAAGCTTCTAAAATAGCAAACCTTTTAGAGGGCTTAACCTTTCCAGCTACTAAAGAACAAATTAAGAATTACATTGCAAATGGCAAATCTATTGCAATCAGCAGTGAAAGTGCTAGAATTACATCACAGTATATTGAAGATAACCTTCAAGATGGAAAAAAATACAATAGCACATACGAGGTCGGAAAAGCATTGGGATTGATAATTAAAAAAGATAACGGGAGAGACATAAACAAGGATAAGAAGCGGACAATAAAAGAAACCAATAATGAAGGTAAAAATGTGGAGGTTACACTCTATACACGAGATAAGGCCTTAAACAGAGCCAATAAGAAAAGACTTGGAGAGAAAACAAGGACCGATCCTTATGATATTAATGTGGAAGGTCATGAAGAAATGAATAAGGGTACCAGGTAATATGATCCAGCCGTAATACTTTCAAATAATAGTGAATCAATCAACTATATACCCTTTTTAGTCCTATATGAGAAATATCTGCTACGAATGATACTGCTAAAAGACGAAACCGAGATCAATATTCACCTTACTTTCCATATGATCCCTGGAATAAATATGGGCTATACAAACTAGCCCCTTGAATACAATAAGAAAAGATGAGTAAGCCTTGCTGTCAGGGTAGATGGGCAGAGGATAATTGGAATGCGATACGTCACAATAGCCTTTTTTGATCTTAGTAGTAATCAAATCATTCTATTAAAGTACTTATTCCATTATTCTTAAATTATCTGTAGTATATTTATCATATAATATCAGGTTATAAACCCCCAACCACTCTATCAACGAGGATATGTTATGC
>JALZGI010000013.1 GCA_030861105.1 Thermoproteota archaeon | reverse complement strand
TATATCATAAACGCCATTTACCTCGCTAGCCTCTATTACACCTGGAACTGATTTCAGTTTGTTTAGAGTATTCTTTTCAGCTCCGATCTCGTAGTTGATTAGAACATATGCTGTAGACATATTTCATCAAGTCACATAACGTCCAAACTTCTTATCTTATCCTACTCCTGCAACTGGTTTAGAATGGCCAGGTTCGCTGTGTTCAAAACTTTGGTGAGAATCTAACGTTTCAGCATTATCAAATAGTTTGTCACATTTATTGCACCGGTACTGTTTGCTTGGCCTATTTCTTGTTGAGGATGAAGCAGTGGTTTCTGGCATTTTAATAATAAAATGTCAACAACATATGTAACAATATCTGTTGTCTAAAAGTCATCCTAGCATATAGTTCTGAAACTAAAAGCCAGTATCCTAAAACCAGAACACTTTAGCATGGGTCTTATTATTGAGCAGGAGTGACTACAAACACACAGGTAGAAAAAATCTAATCCAACAAGTTGCTGAGAATAGGCAGGAAGGGGAAGATCTAATGGAAGGAGTTCCAGTATGTGCTGCAAACCTTATATCACCTGTCACTGATACAGCCCACTTTATTGGAGAAGTTCATTACAGAATAGGAACCAGACTCTACATCAAGAATGCAGACTAGAGATAAAGGGAAACAATCAGAACAAGATGAAGAAAGAGATCTAGAACTCGAAAACATATCAGGGAACCTGCTAATAGCAGAATATCAAGTACACAAACTTCGAACTCGATTAGCTGATCCAATTGATGGATTTGGACCAGCTATGAAATCCAACTAGGGATCTTCAAATCTATTCAACCACAATAACAGATGGTATAAACTATCACTTAGGTTTGAGGAAGTGGAAATCACTTCCACCTGAACTAATGGTTTATCTACTGTATAGGACGGCAGTTAGTGTCTTCAGCAACAGAGGGATGTAGATGGACCCACCTTGAGGTTGGAGGTCGACAAAGCTAGTCTTTTCTCCAAATCATGCTTTTATCATTATAAGTATTCATTTGGCCGCAATGTGGGCATACCTCGTTCACATTTGAAAAGGTATTGGTTCTGAGGTTTTCTTCACTGTCTATCCTAACAGCTCTTAGGCTAAACTCTTTGCCGCAGTTCTTACAACTAACCATTACAACCATTTTATTGGGAGCTACGTGATTGTGCTCTTTAAAGTTTAAACCAGTCTTTGCCCAGAGGTTTGAAGTCCGCGCAGCTAGGGACTCCATATCAGCTGCAGGAATAAAGTCTCCAATGACAAGGCTTCAGTGATGGGAGATTTACTAAAAAAAGGCAAGAAGGCAAAATTGAAATAGTTCAGATAACTAGGTTATGCGTGATAGAAGTTAAAAGTTTAAGTCATAGAGAAATACAAAACCGTCGAATAAGAGCTAGGAATGTATCTGTTATAGTGGCGATAATAGGCACGCCTATTCTTTTGGCTTTGTCGACTATAGCAGTGGCTTCCTCCCCAGCCATTCAGTTGGTCTATGCTCAGGGCCGACCCACTAATGGACAAGAGGGGGGAAATAACCTAACTTTTCAGACAACCGATGTTACTTTAGACGGTACCAGCTATCCAGTAAAATACAATATCACAGACAATGCTGCTGAGGTTCTGAGCATAGTTCCAGACAGGGAATCATTTAAGCTCGTCACAACGATTGCGCCTACTAAGGATGGAAAACTGACGGTTATGATACCTAGAAATCTAACAGACTATAAGGTTGCTGGAGGAAAAGACGGTAAGTTTTTAGTCAATATTAATGCTAGGGAGATCACAAACTTCCAAGAAACCTCAAATAATCAAACAACAAGAGGGTTGGAGATAAACTTTGGTAAAGATGATAGAGTTATCGAGATTATAGGCACTCAAATGGGACAAGGAGATATAGCAACGGTCACAGAACAAGCGAACCAAACGACACCAACAACAGGTGCAGAGAATGCTTCACAGACAGGAGCAAATGTTTCTCAAACAGGTTCATCAATCGTTAATCAAACCGGAGAAGCTGCACAGTCATTTGTAAACAAAACGACTAGCTTTTTAGGCAACATAACTGGAGGAGTACTCGGCAACTAAAAGCCAAAGCATTCTTGCCCTCCTCCTCTTTATTTTTAGTACTCAACCCCTCTGACCTCTATAATATTCACCAAGAATAAACTTCCACTTTACATATTCTTCGTCTTCTATTGCTTTTTTCATGCGTGTGTAATATTCTGACTGGCCTTTCTTTACATATCGATCATATTCCTTCTCTGTCAGTTTTATCGTGATTTCTTTCATGGGTATTTAGTGAACACTCCTACTGTCTTGTTCGAAGGATGTTTACATTTACGTCCCCTAACACTATCCTCCGGGTGTCACGGATTCTAGAACCAAAAATAAAGTGTGAGAATAGTAATGCTTCTTATTGATACATGATATTCATTTCAGAGGCTGTTCCTCTTTGTATCATCACATCATCATAGGTTTGACTTGTTCCATCTGGAAAGGCAACTACTATGTTGTATTCGCCAGGGACTAAATCTAGATAATACTTTCCGTCAATCGATATGAGTGCGTTTGAGGTATGACCCGTTTCAACATTTTCAGCTACTACTGACGTTCCAATCGCTGGCAAGCCCATAATACGTCCCTGTACATATCCATAAAGCATTCCTGGCTCTTGACCTAGAGACGATATGACAGTGTCATCATTGGTATGAGCATTGGGTGGAATCCCACCGCTGATTACAAATCCTCCTAGTGCAACTGCGCCAGTGATTCCTATTATTGTAAAGAGCACTATCTCCAGAACCGAGGTCTTTTCCCCGCTCTTTTTTTCTGCTTTTAATGGTGGCCCTCCTTTTTCTTTTTCTTCTCGCCGAATTTCCTCTAGTTCCATGGAGCATTCATGTTCGGGTGCACTTGAAGCATATCCTCCTCCGGAGTATTTACCGGTGACTTGCAGCACATGCTCAAAATCATTTAATCTCTTTAGAGTTTCCAATGTTAGTCTTTGATTTGTTACGTAGTGAGTTCCATTATCATATATGGCGGGCATCTTCCCTGTCGTATTCCATATGTGTTCTCTGATTGTATCACTATCTATACCACCTTCTTCTGCCTTTTTCGTAAACACCTCCAGAGTGAAGAGTGGTATCTTGTGTGGATTTTCCCTTTGGACTCGCAAGAGGTCAGCTATCAGTCTAGGACTAACCTTTGGAAACATCAAAGAATATTGTGACTCAAGCTCCATGGCTGATATTTTTAATCCCTCAAGCATGCTTACTTCTAGGTTCAGCCCTCCGCCTTTGGTTGTTATTTCCTCCTTTTCAACAGAAGGAGCTACAGCCATTCCTAGACTCTTGCTCCTTTTCGACAAAACATAAGCGATTTCATATAAGTTATATAATCTGCGTGATTGTGTTTAACTTTGGTTAAAATGACCTATTATTTGTTGTAATTTTTGTAGATAACTAAATAATGCACAAGCAAAGTGAAGAGAAGACCATTGTCACCCCAATCGTTATTATTAAGGGTTTTATGGCGTTGGGATTTGATGGCTATCAATTATGATTCAAGCCTCCCGCTCTGACCGAATACGTACATTCTATGGACTAGGGGCCGCAAGTGGTATTAATAACAGTCGTCCGCTTCTATAGAAAACCGGGTACTTTCAGGGCAGGAAACCTTTATAGCTTAGTCACATCTATACACTTTGGAACTTACTTGTAGCACTGATATCAGCACGGATACCTCCGAGCCCGCGTCAATCTTGTCCCTTTATCTATGCCCACTTTCTATTAAGAAAATTTGTAAATCCATATGAAACCATCTTACGTTCATACTGTTGAGGGTTTAAACCGGCAGAGCTATCTGAGGTTACTGTGTCGGAAATCTTTCAATAGTCATGGAAATGTTATCCCTGATTTTCATAAAATGTTCCTTAATTTCCTTTAGTTCACTAGGGGAATATAGTTTGTTCAACCATATTCCTGTTTCTCTTTTCGATAAGAAATCTATATTATAATCCGCGGATTGTATCAATGCTAAGAGGCCGCTCTGAAATGAATTTTTTATCAGATTTTTTTTATCATTTGTGTCAGGTTCATAATCAGTTGAATATCCTTTTGCGGGTTTGCTAAAAAGTAATTGCAACATCTCTTTATGCTTTGAAGGGAGAAATGTACTATCAATATACTGAACATATTCAACAATTTCATCAGTTCTCCTAGTGTTGACTATATCTCCAGTCTTTATGCTAGACTCTAGCCATGCCTCACAGAAGCCTTTGAAAGTTGGTATGAATACAACTTTACTTTTTTCATATTGAGGATTTATCTTTCTTTGCTCGACGTATCGATTCTTTACCAATGATTTCATGCTCTGTAAAACTGTTACCCTATCCCTCTTTAGCACATGAATGAGACTCCGGTATGTCGCTTCTGACCCATTCCTAAGCTCTCCTAGTTGTTAGTATCAGAAAAAAGCTCCTAAGTAGATACATATCTTACAGCTAAATCAAAGACATACAAGTGAAAAGCAAGCTAAAGTACTACGGGTTTTTTTGGGTTACACTGGGATTCTTTATAATGAGTATTTCGCTTCATTGGATATTTGCATGGTATTCGTACGTTCAGGAACAACAGGAACATAAACAACCCATACTGTTTGATGGATACTTTAATGAAACTCTAAGAGATACGATGGAAAACTGGCAGTCTGAATTCCTGCAGCTGATGTGGCAAGTGGTAGGATTATCATTGTTATGGTACGTGGGGTCTTCACAGTCAAAGGAAGCTGATGATAGATTAGAAGAAAAGATAGATTTGTTGATCCAAAGACTTGATTCTGAGAAGGGCAAAGAGTTAATCCAACAGTTAGACAAAAAGTATCCTAGAAAACAGTAAATATTATAATCTAGGCTAGGTATACCATTTCACTGCAGATAAGCTTCTACTATGTTTTGTATTTGACTTTGTCGACGTAATAGGGTTTATCTGTCAAAGAATAGATATCAGGCTTTTCTTCTATTACCCTTGGTTTGTGGTCTCTTTTCATCAGCATAGAGTAAGCTACATACTATTTAATATCTAGATAGAAGACCGCAATAGTACGTCCATAAAAAGATGAGATAAGTTAGCGATAATGATTTCAAAGTCTTTAGTATTTTGTGTTCGTGATATGGCTAAACATGAGCGTTGTCGATAGTGACAATAAAAAAGATATGCAGCCTCTGGAGACTATATGTATCTGCAATACTTGTGATCATAATGATACATCTGAATATGTCAAATCGGATTGTACATGTTGTTTTGAAGTATGTGAGGCTATGATGTGTTACTCAGTTAATCATGTCTTTAAATACTATTTTGTCTACCAACAACAGCGTATGAATAATATCAAAAACATAACTATTGGTACAGCGGCGTCAATATTGGTACTTGGAGTACTAGCAATCCCTAGTATTGCAGGTACGGCACTTGCACAGTCAACAGAGGGTGGAGTAGCAAGTGGTGGCGGACCGACATACGAGGGGGGAGCAGCAGGTGGAGATAATATGACTGGTGGTAATATGACTAGCGATAATATGACAGCAGGAGGGGGAGCAGCTGACACTGGCGGACCGACAGGTGAAGGGGCAGGCGGAGGAGCAGCAGGCGGAGGAGGAAACTAACCCTCAAAGACATTATTAATTAATTCTTCTTTTTTTAGAAAATCTCGCTCGAGCCTTTAGACTTAACCCTGATGGTTTGTATACCAACATTTCTCTGTCGCTGTAGACCCTTGTAACTGGTGAATAGTATGGTATTAAGTATTTTACCGGGTCACCTAACCAGTCATGAGATTTAGCTAGGTTTCCGCATTAAAACAAATCCTAGAACGTTCCTTGCAAATAACAACGTTCTTATCACGTACTCTACCTTTTCGCAAATCCTGCAAAGTCGAGACGTTATCGCTTAACCTCCTTATCATTATGCTCGTTCGTTCGCTTTTCTTTAGAGATACCTTACTTGTATCCCCAACGTCTTGTTTGTTGGATGCTTACACCTGCAACGTCTTGAACTATGAAGAGAAAACCTGTGATGACACCCATAGTAGTCTTTTGTCTCTTGCTCCGGTTCTTGTTTGCCTTTTGACGATGATATATAAAAATCCTTAAGCTTATTTCTTAGCTCAATTTCTTCAATCTTTTCTCTTTTCCAATGACAACTGTAACAATACCCACACTTTATACATGTAAACTCAGTTCTATTTCCACAGGATATATAGTCCTCCAGACGTATAGCTTGATTTTGTCTAGGTCCTCTTTATCTATTACTACGTAGTCGTTCTTTGTAATCTCATATCCTTTCTTTATCTCAGACCATGTACTTCTCTTTCTTCTACAGGACACCATTTTTTGTATTTGATCTTATGACCCTTATCACATAATTAATTAAATGA
Organism: Thermoproteota archaeon; assembly: GCA_030861105.1. Classification (GTDB taxonomy): domain Archaea; phylum Thermoproteota; class Nitrososphaeria; order Nitrososphaerales; family Nitrososphaeraceae; genus TH5893. The sequence goes on along the minus strand of JALZGI010000013.1, from coordinate 2,788 downwards.
AGTGTAATCCTCTCTTTATGTAGCAGAAAAAACCTGAATCGGAATATTCACTAATCCAAACGATATACTCCCTTTCCATATTGCCGTAGCAGCCTTTACCGCCATCCCCTCTTTGTGAGCTTTTTTCTCGATAGTAAACTGGTTTTGACTCTTTAAATCAACTTGCTGACAAGACCTATGTTGTTTTTTCTGGTAGAGCTATTCTAGTGGAGCTTTCATTTCGACCGGGTTATATATAACACTTATAGGGTACAGTACCGTACTGCATACGTTCCCCGTATGAGCCAAAAGTATGAGTACCGGAATATCCACGATAATGGAGGATATAAGGCAAACAATAGATGAAGTACAATTCGACATTAAGGAACCAAAACAAGTACTATATGATGCTGCGGCCAAATCTGCAAAAGCGTCAGGATGGTAGGAAAAGCATACCAGGGAATTTTCAAAGTAAGTCAGGATAGAAAGACTTGGTTAGGGGTGGAAGGACAGAAATTCAGTAATTCTGAGAGAATAAGAGAGAGTAGTGGCAAGGGGAGAGATGCTTAAAGTGTCCGGGCTGACGGCGAAACCGGACATTTAGAGACAAATAAAACCGTCCTAAAGTTTCAGATACAGAAATAGGATATGTATCATGTTTTTGGAACGGCTATCAGGCACGCAATCACTTGATAAATAATCAGGTTTCAAATACTTTAGATTACTAGGAAATGATGACCTCCGTATTCCTATATTGGCATAGTAAAAGTAATCTGGCATGCCTAAGATCAGCTTTACATGTCATGATGTGCAATACAATGTATGTTTGGATTCGGAATTGCCTTAATGCATATTGCTGACTACTTTACAAGACGAAAATATGACAAAAAAGAAAGGATTAGTCAAGATAAGGAGGAATATCGAGGGGAAAGGGTAAAGCAATGCGACATTTGTGGGGCCCGTTTCGAAAATGGTACAACACTAGAGGATCATATCATTAGCAACCACTCGGGTACAATTTGATTTTTTATAGCGGCTGTTTGGTAGCCTGGAGAATACCCATAGATGGAAGAAGGTTTACCGATTCACCTGTTAAAATTAACGCAATATACTGTGGTTAGCAACACATGGCACAACTACAACCATATCTAAATTGGATAGATTAACAGACAGTTCAAAATATTTGATTATAGCTAGAATTTAGGAAGTGTTCATGTTATGCAATTGTTCTCTATTGTACAGTAAATGACCAAAATTTATTACAGTTTCTGAATGACAATTCCATGCTCAGTTACAGCTTCAAAATTACCGGGTGTAATAGGCGATATAGGCGATAATAGGCGATAATATAGACAATATGCTCATATCACAGAGTATCAAATTCATAGCATAGGATATTAATCCTATATCAAAGGCTAAACTGCTTTTAAGGAGTATTATTTACTATTAGCAGAAAAAATGGCTCGAGGCAGAAAATAAAAAGAGAAGATGTTCTAGACCTTTATCATAGTAGATGCTATTCCTAAAAACAGTTAACAAGAGAACTCAGAATCTCTCCCAATCGAATACGAGATATAATAAAGAGACATGAAGAGAAGGATAACGATGATTCTATAGCCAACAAAAAGTAGGAATTGTCTCTATCCCTCTAAAGCTTACAAATTGTTCTATGAGGGTAAAACCAATGTGGAAGTAGCAATAAAGCTGGATTTACCTCAGCAACAGGTAACTCAGTTTCGTTCCGAATATTGGAGATTGCAGAATCAAGACGAACTTGAGTCATTGGATATAGCAACGAAAGGTAAGGTATCTCTCTTGAAGGAGCTGTACGAAGAACTAATTATAGAGAGAGGAATCAGCACTGAACAAGTAGCAGACGTAATTAGTATTGGTCTAACATCTCACCTGCTGGAGCTGAACGACGAACTAGTCATAAAGGAAGGAACGAGGATTGAAGGAGCGGCCAGCGTGGTTGGTAGTGATCCTAATAAACTTCCTGATGTGGAAAGGATGTTAGAACAAGCCACTAAAGCATTAGCTAGAGCAGAAATAGATCTGGATATGAAAAAAGGTCGTATACGCTCCTTAGAGGAAGAAGAAATAGGTTAGTTATTCTATCTCCTTCTTCCTATTACTATGTAGAGAATAAAGAGGTCCTGCAATGAATAAGTCTCCTTATTATTCTGATGCGACTTCAATGCCCTCTTCATTGCCACATCGGCCAAAGGGCATTTATGACTCGTGGAGCCAATACAGACAAAATAAGTTCAAAAGAGAAGGATAAGATAAAGTATCTGAAGAGGCATCGCTAATCATAAGCTATGGAAATATGAAGTGTTTATTATCAAATAGGCTTTCGTTGATACATGTAGCCTATTCTTCATAATAATACCAATAGGTGAATACCAAAAGTGGAGAAAAAAGGGACTTTGTGCCACCTTCTAAGTCTTCTCTCTAAAGTGCCTGTGCTTTCTCATGATGCCATGTGCTGCGACCTGGCCGGCTCCTTAGCAATCTTGTTGTTTAGATCTTCTGGACGGAACCTATGCATCTTTGAGTTCAAGGGTGCTAATCCTGGAACTACAAATTATTGTAGCAATAAATAAACAGGGAACTTATCTGTAAATATATCAATCAGCCAAATGGAAGACTGCTTTAGTATATGCTATCATAGGATTACATTTAAACAATGGAGATTTGTTGCTTCATTCACCTTTTTGGCCTATTCAGAAAGAGACGCTTATTTATTACTAATCTAAACAGACAACGATGCTAGACGACCAAAATGTCTATACCTTTGTGAAACCCC
>JALZGI010000628.1 GCA_030861105.1 Thermoproteota archaeon | reverse complement strand
CCATCTACCTCCACAGCCTCAGTTGATTGCGCAAATACTTGTTGTTGAACAGCCATTGGTGTCAAAGCGGCTGCCGATGCTAGTACTAAGATAGCTAGGATTGTTAGATATCGATTTTTCAATTCACATGACTAAACGTTTGTACAGGTATAATTGAGCTAGGTAAAATATGATTACATTCTTACAATATAGAAGATTAAGATATTTGTGATAAAGATTTTTGGATAATTAGAGTATACTATTATTATATAGAAACAATATTTATACGAAAAAGCAATACCAATCAAACTTAACAGGTCAATCCAGACCTACTATTCTTTCAATTTCCGCAGAAACCCACAAAAAGCGAACCCCCTTTTCTGTTATTTTATATACCATTTTTTCATTGCCGCTTCTAAGTTGCTGAGGGATTTCGTTAACTAGACCTTTTTCTACAAGAAATGAAAGATATTCTTTTAGCTGCGCATGAGAAAGAAATGATTTGTACATAACCGTTGTTCTAGTTGCACCTTCATTGCCGCTATTATTGATAATACTTAGCATTTGTGCAGTTATCTCATATCTTCCTCTGTATACCTTTGTTGACATTCTCTAACCATTAGAAAAATGATATAGAAGATATAAGAAACTAACTTATATACGCAAAATGGCTTTTACTATTTACTATTAAAGTGAATCATATGAATCGTATGAAACACAGAAGTAGGTCGGAAATAGTTGGAGCAATTTTGGAGGCTGCCAACGGAGGAGGTGCCTCGAAAACAACGATCATGTACAAGGCTATGCTGTCATATGAATACATGAAAGAATACATGTTATCTTTAGTTCAAGATGATTTAATAGAATACGAACAAGGTATGATGACGTACAGGACTACTCCTAAGGGGATGCGTTTACTTCAACTATATAATAATGTAAACGAAATGATTCAGCCAGCGATCGTCAAGTCTGAAAAGAAGAATAACAGTCTGTTATTTCTTTAATCGTTTTTTATTTTTAATACAGTTTTTCATTAAATCCGGGAAGGAAGACCGCAGGAGACCCAACAAATAATTATCCCGAACTAGAACCCTGTTGAGTCTCCTTTGGTAAGCATATGATGGTGATCTTAGACAAGAACATAGTAGTATTAAAGACATAATTAACAAGGTTATCTGATATTAAAGAGCGCACCATTGAAGACTCTGGTATCTTGATGCCATGCTGTTTCATTCTCCTGCGGCTTTATCTGAAATCCTCTATCAAAGATAGTTATTAACAGTTTTCATCTATGCGTTGACGAAGACGAATATAACCGAAAAAGCAGGAAGCCGCCTAACCTCTCTAGGTAGGTAAGTATACCATCCTCACATTATTATCTACAAATAATAATGCGTAGAAAGAATCTTTGTGTTTGTCATATTCATTAAGAACTAGTTGCAAGCAAGCTGATACGGCTCTAGTTTGGCCAGGTGATATTTCAAAAACATTATTTTCTGTTATATCAAGTGGCTTTAACTATATTCAACTATTGTTAGTTTCTAAGAATGTCAATATTATTCTATTAAACGTATCAGGATACTGATACATCAATCCATGACCAGCATTTCCAATCTGAACCAACCATGATCCAGAAATTCTTTGTGCTAAAATTAATGAGTTATCCGCCTGAGTAAACAGATCATCTGATCCAACTATTATTAGAGTAGGCTGAGAGATATTTGAAATAGTGTTACAACTACCTGTCTGTGCCCATTTTACTGCCGCATTTGCTTGCTTTCCCATTACATCCAAAGACACCAGTTCTTTAGGGATTGGCAAGTAGTTTGTGTAGTTAGGATTTGCTTTAAACCAATTAGTTGGAAAGAATAAGGGTATAGTCTTCTGCAGTTGTTCTTGTGGAGACTTCGGAGGATTGCTAAACGCTCGGTCTACTTCTGGACTTGAACGCCTAGATTCATTGCCGCCGCATAGGGAAGCATAAAGGATAAGTTTGTCAATTTTTTCTGGATTTGCTAATGTCAATTCTTGAGCAATAAATGAACCCATAGAAAAGCCAAGGACGTCAACCTTGGTTATGTTTAAAGCATCAAGCAAACCTGCTGTATCATTTGCGAATTGGCCGATTGAAAATTCTTTTGTTCCTGCTGTTGATTCTCCTGCACCTCGGTTGTCGAAAATAGTAACAGAGTAGTTCGATGATGTTAGTTGTTCTAAAAGAAGCGGACTCCACATGTCCATAGTAGCGCCAAGTCCTGTGATTAAAACTATTGGTTTGGCATCACCTTTACCTAGTTGTATATGCTATTTCTATATCGCCTACTCTAACTTTTTGGGAGGACATATTGTCTATTATACTGGCCTTGGATTGAAAAGCAATAGTAGCGAAAGGAGTGTTTGTATCTTGTGCTTGACTATAAGTGGGTTCAAGATAATTAATACAAATATTGACAGAAAACATGACAGAGATCAGTGCTGTCAAGAATATTTGTTTTTTATTCTTCAAAATTCTAGCACGATTTGATCTTATAATATACATAAAAACCTATGTGGATCAATGGCCAAACCAATAGCTGTCATACAAACATGTTTACAGATAGATCTGACGGTTTGTAGATTGATTGTTCCTTTCTTTTGAGTTTGGAATATTTTCTATTGCTGAAGGTTTAGACCTCTTATCAGCTTCAATATCATGAATAAAGCCATTTGAAGAATCGCACGAGGTAACTTCTAAAATGTTGTAAGTTCCTGTCTATTTATGAAGTGGGTCTTGGTTGTCTGTCTTACGATATGTATCCAAAAGGTAATGATATCAGTTCGTGTAATGTCCTTAAAGGATATGTTATTGTTATGCTTGGAAAATCTACATAGTAGTTCAATTATGTTCTTTCTATAGTGGTCTGATAGGTTGACTTCAATTCTCAGAGAGGCAATATAATCGGCAATAGTTGCACCATTTATCGCATCGATAGAATGAAGATTCTTTGCATAATAT
>JALZGI010000609.1 GCA_030861105.1 Thermoproteota archaeon | reverse complement strand
AATGTTAAACCCATGGCAGCTACTATCCCTCCAATCCCTATAGGAACAAAGTTGGTCATAAAATTGGAAGTCCATTCAGGATTGTTATTGATGGTTAAGAATCCAGCCCCTATTAATGCAAAAATTGTGCCAAGCTGAATCACTGTAACTATTATTCCCAGTTTACCTGTCTCTGATGCTCCCTTAACATTAACATATGTAAAGGCCGCTATTGACAAAATGGCAATTAACTTATCCACAGGAATAAATCCAAGAAGAGGCTGATTTCCGACAATCCCTAACATTTGCAATAAGCTATATTGAAAGGAACCATATCCTACAGCATATAGACTACCTGCTACTATGTGTGCAAACCATGCCATCCAACCACTAATAAAAGCATTAGGTCGTGGCAGTCCTTCTCTAATCCATAAATAACCACCCCCAGCCTCTGGCATAGCAGAGCCTAGTTCTGCATATGCCATAGCCGTAAATAGTGTTATAATTCCATTAATAATAAAAGCAATGATAACAGCACTTCCTGCTAGGCCAATTGCTGGACCCACAAGAACAAAAATGGCTCCGCCAATCATACCAGCGATACCTATCATAACTACATCTGCAAGGCCCAACGTCCTCACTAGATGATGCTCATGGGAATGTTCAGGTGAAGGGACCCCTGACATATCATTGGCATCACTGCGATGATTAGGTTGTGCCAACTATGGTGCTAATGAACCCCTACTTTAGTTTATTAAAGGTTTTGAATATCTTCTGATTCAGAAACACATTCATTTCCTTTTCCTAGTGTGAATAATTCCTATCATAGATGACTTCTCTAGTCATACTTCATTGGTTTTCGGTCTCTGACAAAGAATCTGTAGCCAATGTTCCCTTGAGTACATTTAGCTGCTTGTACCAATTACTTTACTTTTTGTTAAGGAAAAGGAATGAATGATTTATGGAAAATCAAATCTGGAATTCATCACGGTGGCAGCAACAATAGTCTTGATCGCAGTGGCAAACAGTATTACGGCTAATTCACAAGCTCAGAGAGTAGACACCTAACAACGGATCGGGGATTACATGATCCAAACTATCTAGGTACTGGATAATGGCGACAATTATGAAGCTTCATTCAAATCATTACAACATTTTTAAGCAATATGTTTAATATTAGGCATGTATGAGTAGCGTGCCTAAAGAGGAAGGAGAAGAGCTTCAGGAAACAGAAACTGAGGAAGAATTAGAAGAAGAACCTCCTGCAAGCTAATCTCCTAATGCGGTCAATGACTACGAAAGTCACTGGTAGTTGTATAGTTGTATGATTAGAACGAATTTATGGTTTTAGATAACTTAAAGTATTTTCTATTACTAAACCTCAAAAACTCATTCTATTGTTCATTGCAGCGATGACACCCAAACTGCTAAATTGGATGATGAAGAAGATGAAGGATAGATAATAATGATATATTCAAGGAGTTAAAATCAGAAAGCAAATCATCTGACAAAATCAATATTTAAGTCAGTATCATTATTACCCAAAATAGAGATAAAGCAATCAAGTCAACGAGCCTTCCTTGGGAAGGTGCATCGATGAGGGTCTTTTTGAAGCAATATCCTTTACCTATAGATAGAGATAGGTAAAAATACAAAGGGTAACATACAAACGAGCCTTAAATGAAAAATATAAGCGATAAAAAAGAGCTCTCAAGTGCATTTATTATTCCATATTATGCAAATGGATACGAACAACAACAACAACAAGAGCAAGATAAGAAAAAAAGGCCCTCAATTGCTGACACAATTGAAGGATTATTCTCACAAACCGATGAAGACTGGTGTGCCATTATTGTAGTTGATAGGCCCCCTAAAGAGAGAATTTATGATTATCTAATCAATTTAAAGCAAAAGTACTATCCGAAAATTGATGTGATTTTTTTGGAGCGAAATGTAGGCCCCGGAGTAAGTAGAAATTTGGGAGTCCTGAGGGCATTAGAACGTGGGCATACAATGATACTTTTTAATGATTCAGATGATGTATCTCACCCAAGGAGACTAGAAGTGGTTAAAAGAATATTTTTAGATAATCCTCAAGTTGATATCGTTTATTCAACGTTTGAAGTAATAGATGAAAATAATAGGTTAACACCTATTGAAAAAATTTCTTCACCGATCTTAGAGATCTTAGAGTCTCATGAACGAGATCCGTTAGAGGGAAATGATATTTGGATAAAAATGGGAACAGAAACTGGGATTACTAATATAACCTCCTCTACAGCAGTACGTATAAAATTTGCATATCAATGCCCTTTCCCTAATGAAAAAGCATCAGAAGATTTCCATTCTTGGATAAGGATGTCAGCCTTTGGAGCCAACTTTAAGTATACTTCATTGATCCCTACTAAATACAGAATACCCAGTTTTATGAAATACCAAGCTTCAAGGACTAGAATAGGCCCAAATAACTTTAATCAAATAAAAGCAAGAGTTGATAGTGATGGTTTCTCTAAAGCCATTGAAGTTGCACTTGTAAGAAATACCATAAAGCCTGAGGAAATACCACTGCTTAAAGCAAAATTCTATAAAAGATTGGCCAAATCTATGAGACGAGAAATGGAAAACGAACTGGCTAATGAGCTGTTAGACAAAGCTGCTCAACTAGAATATGAAAGCTTTGTTTACTTCAATAGTAAATAGATCTTGTTGCAGCTGTTGTTAGGAGATAATATCCAAATGGTATTTTAAAATATCTAATTAGTTGTCCTATGTATATACTTGTTATCATTTTTGCCAATGTAATATATAAATAACTATCTCAGGTCTTTTTGATCTAATCTGTAATACTAATATGAGATACAATATGCCATGCCGATTAGATAATCGGTTTTCAGCGTCTATATCAGCAGATGCTCCTAATTTCTTCTTCGAGATAATAATCCATGTAATATGGTCTGAAATCCTTCAATATAGTGAGAACTTGAAAATCTATTTATATTATTACTTATTTTAGTTCGCTCTGTCTCTGGTATGTGATTAAAAATGTTTGCTATGATTCCAGCGGCCTGTTCTATTCTATTAAATTGATATTTTTGTGGAACAAACTCTGTAAGACCACCTTCATTTGGAACTACCGGAATTAGTCCAGCAGCAATAGCTTCTACTATTGATATGCCAAAATGCTCTCCTACCATTGGATGAAAGTATACTCTGGATTCTTGTATGTCAGAAAGAAGCTTATCTAAGCTGGCGTTAATTTCAAATGTAATATAGTCAGTCAAACCAAGATTTAGAACCATTTGCCTAAGTTCAGAATAATAG
>JALZGI010000598.1 GCA_030861105.1 Thermoproteota archaeon | reverse complement strand
CTATTATTGGGAGAAGCTTTCCCAAGGCGGAGATGAACAGGCGCAGCAATGCGGCTGGCTCAAGGATAAATATGGTGTCTCATGGCAAATTGTTCCCATTGTTTTGACAAAAATGCTTCAAGATAAGGATACTGAGAAATCTGATAGGGTCATGAAGGCAATGCTTCAAATGCGTAAGCTTGACATAACGACTTTGAGACAGGCTTATGAGAACAAATGATTATGAGAATATCAACTGTGGGGTTATGGTAGATAACCTGTTAAACGCAAGTATGCATGATAGACGGATAATTTCGAAAACCAATACAAATTCAGAATGTATCTGACACTTGCGCGGTAGGAATTAGTGCCGATATTAGTGCTAAAAGTAGGTCCCTGTCATTGGAACAATATTGTCAGTCTTAACCTTAAGTGGTTTCTTCATTTGATGCAACAGCATAGAAAAGAATACCAATATAATATTGTACATATATTATATTGTAACCAGTTATTCTCGCAAAGTAAACAATACAATTAATCCTAGTGGGCCTATCGTATAAAGACTTCTTGTATTTGCCTCTTTACATTATTTGGCATATTAGGATCTTCAATTATCTTGTGTATCTCGCTCCTGTTAATGCAAAGTCCTGTTTTACTTATCTTGTAAAACCACTTGATATCTATTGGACTTATTACTAGAGTAATCTTACCACAGCCTTTCATACCACAGATACCAAGGCTATCTTTGCTAAAACAAATATGACCTTGTGGGCACTCATAAATCATTTGTTTAATTTAAGATGATATTATCGAAGGTTATTTTTTTACTTTTATGTTATTCTTTTGGTTAAAGCAGTTTTCTTACAATTAGAATCCTGCAGAATCTTGCTCCTTTTGACAAACAGAAATGATCTGCGATATTTAATCTCGCACCCCTACTGCTTCCACTAAAAAGCTCTGATATAGTCACGGGTTCGATGGGATGAATGCACTAGTGTATGTAGTCCATTCCAGGAAGAGAATGTTCTAATCAGTGTTCAATCTACTTAGACAACTAACGACTATAATATTATCTGCAAGCAAGTTCCATTTGCGACCAAAAGCATCATTACCATGAAACTGTCTCTTCGAAGTAATATGAATCTAATTTCTATATTTCATAGGTTTGACTGGTGAAACTCTAATATTATGATCAATCTGTGCCCAGAATTTAAGAATTCATAGCCTAATGCTGGTATATCCCATAGTTTTTATTTTATTATATTACAATCAATGGGAGTTGTGGGTGTCGGCTGGTCATTCCGTATCAGCACTCATGAAATATGTGTTGGTTGCAACGCCACGGTGGCTGGTTTTGAACCCATTGGAAATGAATGATCTACTATGCGCCTACAAATATTTACTTCAATATGCCCTAGCCATGATTATGTGTAATCAGTAAAATGGGATTCCAAGTGATTTTCTAGGTTAAAATACTGTGGTCACATTTCCTTCCATTTTGATTCTATGAATAGGTAAACGATCAAGGAGAACTAATTCCTCTACGGAAGAAATTTTTATATACTATGTAAAATGAACCAACTCCAATGAATTCGAAACTATACATGGTGACGATTGCTATTGTTGCGGCGTTCGTAGTAACAGCTGTGGTTACGCCGGTCTTAGCACAGAATATGACAGGCGGAGGCGCTTTAGCTGGGAATGTGACTGCTGGGAATGCAACAGGTGGAAATGTGACGGCTGGGAATGTGACTGCTGGTGCTGCTCCTGATATTGCTGGAGCAGATGACCAAGATGGTGACGACCAAGATGGTGACGACCAAGATGGTGACGGCGGCGAAGACGAGAATCAACAAGGCGGTGGCACCTAGTCACTCCTAATTTTTTTAGCTAATACGAATTTGTAAATTCTTGTTGTTTAACTGCTACTTCATTCTACTCTTCATAGTTTTTATTAAGATCAAGACTGCCTAGTCAACCTAGAAAAGTGACAAACAGAGTAGATCAATATTGCAATGGAACAAAAAATAGCTCCAAAATATATCATCAGAGTGGATATGTCAAGGTGGATGTATTTTAGGATTAACAAAATTCCAAGGGTCACAAGCTTATGAGGCTTACTCGTAAATAGGGTCCCCGTTAGGTCTATAATTTTTTAATCTCCTTACATGGATGGTTAAAGTTGAGCGGAGATAATTTACTATGACTTTCTTTTAGCAAAGTTCTGCGTGGCGACTTCCGACATTGCTAGCATAATAACTAGTTATGGTAGGACCCCCAAGATGATATAAATATCCCCAGAATTAATCTTCTAGTTCCAATAAAATCAACCTTCTCCAAGAGATAATTTATTCGTAGTAGCGCTATTCTTCGTATCCTTCATCCTATGTATATCCATTTTCTTCGTAAGCACCAGCGTCATCTTGTTCTTCTTCTTCTTCGTAGGTTTCAGATGTCTCATATCCTCTAGAATTGTGCTCAGTGTGTTAATGGCTTGCCGCTGTCTGGCCTTGTAAGCACTGCGTAGAACAAGTCATTGATTGCTGTTTGTACTGCTCCCTTGGAAATTTGAGGATTTGCATTTGCTACATCTTTATTAATCCCCCAATAATCTGAGGTTCAAATGGGCCTAGTTTACTCTTAACTGCTTACCTAATATCTGGCTAGCCTCTAATGGTCTAATAGTTTTTGGTCAAACTTCTCTTCATTCCTGTTTTTCAACTTTGGGCATAGTCTCAACATCAAATATAGCGGCAGGAGTTGCTTCGTCTCCCTCTTTGTTTCTATCAACATCCAGGTTTGTTCTCATAGACTTAGCCATTGCAACCTGCTGCTGCCTTTTACCAATACTTCTATTTACTGTCTTGGCTTTTGTTTTGATCTTGTTTTTATCCTTTCTCTTGTAACTTTGGCCCTTAGCACCTTTGGGCTTGGCTGTTCCTTTCTTTTCACCAAACCTCCTCTTTATGGCCATAGATACTGTTCATTAGCCCTTTTAGTATTAAAACGTGAACAATCAATCTATCTGAGCTATCGGAAGCAGAAGTCAAAAGACATTTTCGGGAGCCCGCTTAAAATGCGTTGGGGTGGATCAAACGTAGATTTGACTACCACGTTAGTGGAATGTGCACCACGACTAACTCAATTTTCCACCCGACAACTAATGCCATCTGGCTCTGGTAGTTTCAAGACCCCATCCCTTGTGCTAAATAACTAATTCTGTTGGATTAGGTCCCTTCATGTATACGGATCCCGCTACTTTTGTTGTTATTTAGCATTTTTCTCTAACCGATATATTGGATTAGTTAAAATTCAGGGCGTATTTGACGTCTATGCGGTGGAATGCGTATCAAAATTGACGCTCAGGCATATCATGGTCCCCTGGTAGTTTATTTCTTGTTGTCATCTCTTCGCCTTATGGATAGAAGATCGATTTCTTTTTTTTCAATTGTAATAGCTGCAGGAGTAGCATCATCGCCGAGAGCGGAATCATGTACGATATTATTTGTTGGTGTTGCAGCCATTTTTGTTGACATCTTTTTAGCCTCCTGTAGGATAATTTGCGCTATATACAGATCGACTCCCACCTTTTTTGAAATATCCGAAGCAGTATTGCTAAGTATAGACTTGATGGTTAAAAATCCCGAACTCATTAGGGCATCCCTTATTCCGTCAGCCAATTCTAATAGTTGAATCTCTGACTCCATACCAATTCTTACATATTATTATAATATATAACAAATATAGAAAATTGTTTCCCAGGAGGGAAAATTAGTATACTTCTTCCTTAACGTCAACTAAGTGCTAATCATGCATTATTACTTTTGGAATTTAGCAGTAACCTAAAATTATCCGGAGTTTCCTGGCCAAGTATTTGTTATAAATTTGCTGGGAATTCTATAAAAGGAAGAATCTATCTCCACTTAGTCATATACTGCGAGTAATATCTTAGACAATCCGAATTCTCGGGTTTTGAAGGATAAAAAGTTCCTAGCCAAGCAGAGGATCTCCAACCAGAACAACCTATGTGGTATTGCATACCAGGGTCACTATATTATTATTTTACCCATTGGTGGAATATAGGAAATCTTGAGTAATCATCGAAGCACTACAAGTCATCAAGTTGGTTTAGGTGGAATTTTATTGCATTTAGATCATATAGATATTCTCGTTATCGATAACTAATTGGCATGGCTACATACACCTGGGTTCAGGTGGAAACATAATACCGCAGGATTCCAAGTCGACATTGTGCTTCTGTTTCCTGCGGTTTCTAAAATTATATCCATTGTTCCATAGCGACTTGTACCAGCCACCACTCACAGCTCTATTCTGGGATTAAGGGGTTGTGTGGCTTTTACAATTAGTGGCTGTTCGCAGTATATTATATAGATGTCAATTTATTGTCTTAGGTTTATCTTTGATTTAAACAAAATAAACTGGTTAATAATGGTAGGACTATGACTTCGTTTGTCACTAGAATCATCTCGTTCTATTATTCTATCCTATCCTTCATTGGATGATCTTCTTGATATTTGCTCGTGGTTTGAAGGAACTACTACGGAGAAATAAATTCATATTAAATAAATTGTTAACAGTTTCTTCTTCTGAATTGACAGAATCACAATTGACTTCCATTTGTAGTTTCTGGAGTTCTATCTTACTAACATATGGCCAGTCTTTAGCTTTTGTCATCTGTTATTCCAATATTATCTCGACAATGTCAGCTGATCATGATATATCCAATGTTGTGCTATATTTGCTACAATGTCGGAAATAAAGGACGAGGTAGAAGATGCTGGCGAAAGCATGAAGAGAGGCGCAAAGAAGATGGGACATAGGATGGAAGAAGGCGCTGAAGAAGCAAAAGACAAAGTAGACTAATTAATAGAACCTATTTTAGTATAGGAAGGCTAAATCCCTCTTTTACTTTTTGCTAGGTCCATTATTCAATATTCCTTCAGTATATTATGATAGAGTAATAGAGGATAGACATACATGATAATTCCTCCTCCTAGGAGAGAAGAATGGACAAAAGCATACCGAGGCCTCTTAAATGGGGTCTATATAATTATTATTGCCGGCTGAGTAAGTTTAGGAAAATTGAAAATCTGCGATCGCTAGTTCTGCAATTTCTTAAATTTTAGTGTAAGTATCCCATTCTTGTATGTCTTGTCAACAGGTTCTGATATCACTTTAGATGGCAACACTAATTCTATCTTGTGAGTTCTGAGCCTGTCAGATATCACCAACTGATTATCATCATATACCCTTGCAAGTATATCTTTTAGCTTTCTAATACCTCGCATATCAATTGTTATTTCGAGATACTCATTCCCTTCTGTAACCTCAGACAGGACCTCCTTAGTTTTTCTTAGTTTAGAATGTGTATCTTTACCTTTTATAATCAGACTTGGTTTTCTTATAGGATTTAACGATTGAGTAGGTTTTTGATTCTTGGTTAGTTTGTTATTACTATCAGTGCTGTCGTCTAGCAGATTTGTTGTGCTAATGCTGTAGGTGAGAGAGGGCATGTGTTGTAACGACTGTTGTAACGGTTGTAGATGCATCTGTGACAATTGTAAAGTTTGCTGTATCAGAGGCTCTATCAGCTGTAGTATTTGCTGCATCTGTGTCAATTGTAAAGTTTGCTGTATCAGAGGCTCTAGCAGCTGTAGTATTTGCTGCATCTGTGTCAATTGTAAAGGCTCTAACAATTGTTGTCCTGGCCATTGTAGCATGCTATGCTGATCCTCCATATTACTATGTTGCTGTTGTACATTATCGGGGTTTACTTGGTATTCCGGCTGACTTCTGGTTATGTTTTCATTATTGTACGTCTGTAAAGCTATGATATTGTCTATGGTCTGGATGCAGGATCCAATTAGCCCTCCAACGTCAATTCCGAGCACATTAAGAGAGAAAATCCCGTTTACCAATATGGCCACTGATATTGTGTGTTACAAGGAATATAAATTATGTCATCCTGGGTAAATTGTTTCATAAAATATATCCGAGATATGTAAATACCGACTTTATTCATAGTTGCTATAATGTAGCAAGCTTATTCCCACTTACTTCATAACTACTTTTGCTAATACTACTACTGCTGCTACTGCTGCTGCCCTTGTTGTTCTTGTTGTTCTTGTTGTTGACCTCCTAACAATCCCTGTAATGGCTGTGTTAAACCTCCTAACAATCCCTGTGATGGCTGCTGCCCTTGTTGTTCTTGTTGTTGACCTCCTAACAATCCCTGTAATGG
>JALZGI010000592.1 GCA_030861105.1 Thermoproteota archaeon | reverse complement strand
CGGGATTTGAACCCGCGATCCCGAGCTTGGGAAGCTCGTACCTTGACCAGGCTGGGCTAACTTCGCTTATTATCAAAAATATGATCACAACATCGCTATATATTTTGAATGTTCTTTTCATAATCTTTTCATATTAATGGTTTTGTCTAAGCTATTACGGTAATAGACGCTTCTTTATGATTGATGACATCTACAACTTGACCAGGCGGAAAAGTTCTTGAATTAGAAAAATCTGACGATCTTGGTAAGATAAAAAGAGGGAATCAATTTCCACCTCCTTATGTTATGATACAGGTATTTCAAGTCCTATCAAAAGAAACGGTTATTGGTTACATGCACAACGCATGTTCTGTGTAATTGTTAAAGTTTGGATGAGATCTGTTATCTCTTATCAATAGTCTTTTTGGCTATCAGAACGTCTGTTTAGACTCCACTACTATTATCCGACTTCCTTATACTTATGGTTACTTTATCACCCACTTTTATATTCATGTCTTCATACTCTTTCATACTTATCTTAAAAGTAGGTGAATCAGTTACACCACCACCGCCCATCATCTTAGATAGGTTAGACATTGCCTTTGGTAGATTTCGCATCATGTCATCGGGCGATGTGAATGCCATCACATTTGGGCCGAAGGGGTTCTGTTGTTTTTCAGTGCCAGGTTTGTAATCGCTAGGATCACTAAAGGATATATAAACATAAGGACCGTTATCTGGGGCTGCTTCAATTCTAGAAGCAATAAATTCCTTATTCATAGAATTACATTAGCTTATTCCACTTATAACTTATGTCATTTATGACATTTGCTAATTTAAGAATAGTTCCATGATATTATTATGATGTCCATGTAGAATATTACCTCGGACCGAGACTATTAGAACTGAACCCATTTGTTGGTAAATTAGCAGGATAATAATGTAATCTGGCAAATAGCGCTAACAGCGATTATCAGTAATGTTGCTGATAAAAAAGTTCAAAATGATGAAGTTAGGCCCGTGAATCCGATATTGTATTTATCCAATTGATGTTAATGCCGGCTATAGCAAAATCCTAGGGAGTAAAAAAATTGAGAGAAGAAAATTAAGAGAAGAGAATGGACAACTGATTACTACTACTTTTTGGTAATCTACTCCCGCTGCTTTACTTTACTTTATTCTTCAGTTTTTTTACTCCTCTTCTTTGAAGAAGACGAAAGCTCATCTTCCAGATCATCTGTTCCCTTCTCATTCAAAGTAAATTTGGCATCAGAATATGGATGATATGGAGAATCTATCATCTTGGCTGTCCTGTTTTCACCTGACTTTCTAAGATATATCCTATAAGTTGAAGCATGACCTATGACATTTCCACCGGCCGCTTTTGTAGGATCTCCAAAGAATGTGTCTGGAGAAGATTGTACTTGATTTGTTATGACAACAGCTATGTTGAATATTTCTGAAAGTCTAATAACTTTGTGAAGTAGACTATTAAGTCTCTGTTGTCTATCTGCTAGTGTTCCTCTACCAGCAAATTCAGCTCTATGCAAAGAGATAATGCTATCTATGATTACTAACTTTGCATTAAAGTCATTGACATATTTACCTAGCTCTTTGATTATAAGTTCCAAATGAGAACTGTTGTAAACCTTGCACACTGCCACATTCTTGAGTACATGGGATGGTTCAAGCTCTCTTGCTCTTGCTATTTGATTGAGTCTTTCAGGCCTAAATGTTGCTTCTGTATCTATGTAGATAACACCTCCATTTAATCCACCCGCCTCAGCTGGTTGAGTTGCAATTGCAGCTAAAGTATGACATATCTGTGACTTACCCGATCCGAACTCTCCATAAAACTCTGTAACAGCTTGTGTTTCTATTCCTCCTAATAGCAGTTCATCCAATGCACGAGAACCTGTTGAACATCTCATCAATGCTTTTCTTTTTTCAAGAGCAGACTCAGCAGTTACAAATTCTTTCTCAAGTATATTAGATTCTCTTAATAGTCGTTGAGCTGCCATTATAAATGTCGCTGCCGTTTCTTTTGAAGAATTAATGTCAACAGCTAGTTCTTCGGAACTTGCCACAGCAAGATCCATTACAGAAATAATCCCCGCTTCTTTGAGTTTTTTGGCTGTGGTAGGACCGACACCTTCTATGTCTTGTATTTCTAGGTCCACA
>JALZGI010000568.1 GCA_030861105.1 Thermoproteota archaeon | reverse complement strand
GTACGAGAGGAACAGGGCAGCGCAGCCTCTGGTTTATCAGCTGTCCGACAGGGCACGCTGAGCAGCTAAGCTGCTTAGGATAACTCCTGAAAGCATCTAAGGAGGAAGCCTTTCCCGAGAAAAGACATCCTTCCGAAAGGAGGAGGGCGGCTATAGAAGATAGCGTTGATGGGATGGAGGTGTAAGCATCGAGCTTCGGCGAGGTGTTCAGCCTGCCATTACCAATAGCCCAAGGCACCTGAGCAACTGATTGATTATCGTATGAATTACGATAGTCACCAATCAATATGATAGTAGTATTGAGATTCAGTCTGGTCCTTTGGTACGTAAAGAACGAAGACGCAAATCTTAACAAACATGCACCTTGGAATAGTACATTTGAGCAGTTATTATTAGTCACATATGTGGCGATCGCGTTTTTTTATTATTCTTATGATTCTACTATATTATGTTCGACGAGATCTAGTGCATCTTTATTATGTTCGCTGATGGGTTCTATTGAACCAGAATGAAGAATTAATTTGTCAGGAGATAAACAGCTTTCATCAACACCATAGTTTTTTGGCGCTCTAATTCCTAACAATTTTTTTGTACATTGATTTTCCCTTGTCTATTGATTTAACCTCGTCGTTGAACCACCATTACATTAGAACCTTGGAATGGCATTAGACCACATGACCTTACAGTAAGAAATTAAGGATAACGAAGAAATAACAATAATAACAACAACAATAGCAATAAAAGTAAGCAACAAAGCAAAAGATATATCAGTCTTGGTCACAACATATCTGGGAATTTTTAGTATTTAGTTAGAAATGTCTTCTGTTGTTTGTCTCTCACATAGGGAAGATGTCGATGGTATCTTATCCGCTGCATTGATAAAGGCTGTCTCTAAGACTAAGAGAATTCAGATCGTGTTAGCAGACTATGCTAATATTATATCAAAGCTCCAAAAGATCGCTGCAGTAGCAGCTTCAAATGCTCCTGAACTATTGATTTCAAATACTGATAACACTTTGAACTCGAGTTTGAATTCGATACCTGACTCAAAGTTGTCCTCGACTTTGCAAAGCAGCACTACTTATCCCAGTCAACATTTCGGTCTCGCCAACATCCAGAAAAATAAAGAACTTTCGACTTCGACTCTGGAAAACAGATATGCACACTCAGAGAAGGATGACCATAAAGCTAAAGATTTCAATAGCAACATCAACAGCAGCAACAGGGGTAGCAGCAGTATTGCTCCTGCCTCAAGCACTGACCTAGGTATTAGCACAGGCAAGCTAAAAAGGCTCTTTATTTGTGATCTGGGTCTAAGCAAGAAAACCGAGGACAGATTCGTTAGACTCTTACAGGAAATTGCTTCAAGAGGAGTTAAGGTAACATATTTTGATCATCATGACATAGGCGATGAACTGAAGAAAAAGTTGAAAAAGACTGGAATCACCCTTGTCCATTCGGTTGAAGAGTGCACGTCTGTGCAAATATATAACAAATATAAGAGCAAGCTCAATTCGCATGCAGCTTTTTTTGCCGCATCGGCTGCTTTAACTGATTATATGGAATCCAGACCTCTAGCCTCAGCAATAATGTCAAGATACGACAGGCACTTTCTGATGTTAGAGGCCATGGCACTCTCATATATGATATCCTCAAATCAACACAATGAGGAATTCCTTATTAATGCGGTCAATACGTTGTCAGAAATGAAGTATCCCCATGAAATCGAAGGAGGATTTTCCATCGCAGAACGCTATGCAAAGAAAGTATCTGACGGAGTAAGGACAGTTCAGGATTCCATTGTTACGAGAAAGGGAGTTGCATACACTCAGAGTGTCTCTGATTTATCGGCGAACGTAATTGTAAATTTTGTCCTTGGGATGTCTGAAAAACAGGTGGCTATGGTTTACCGCTTCAAGGAGGATATAAACTCTTATATTATTTCAATTAGAGCATCGAAAGCCTGTAGCATCCATCTTGGACGGATTGTAAATGAAGTTGCTTCGAAGCTGGGGGGAAGTGGTGGCGGACATGAGAAGGCATGCGGCGCAGTGATACCAAAGGACAAACTAGAAGTGTTCATTGATGCCATAGACAAGCAAGTGGCCGCATAGAAGTAGCGTAGAGAGAGAAAAAAGAACATTGACATCCTTCCACCCGATCTCGTTAATATCAAGATAACTAAGCTCTCATAGCGGTGTCAAGGTGAATTCACCGGAGCGACCAGAGACGCAAGACGGATTTTACTGTATTGGAAAAGTAGTCGTGACTTTATCTTTTGCAATTAGAGATTATTATAATAGCAATAACCCTTGAGGCTAATAAAATGTGTAGTGATACGCAGGACCTATGACTACCTTACTCTCTGCTCGTCCTCTCCCCAGTTTGAAGCATCACAATAATTACAATTATATATATTCAGCCCTCTGATTCGAATTTGCTTGCGATTTGGTATACCCAGACGCTTTAACTTCTTCCATTCCCTTTTTCGCTTTCCCACTAAGTCCCCCTGTATCACTCACATCAATTTTCATCCCAAGCAATATGAGAAAAAAAGCTGTGATGATAGCTTTGTTGGGATCTGTTTGTTCCCTCATGCTACTAGGAGCACTAGGAATCAGTGTACCGCAAATTGTCTACGGAGATGGCCTTACAGCCGAGAATCTCCCACCTGCTACCGTGGGAGACAGACAGGCCAGCCTTTTTGTAAAAATTAGTCCGCCCATACTCACTACTGAAAGTCAGGAAAATGCTTTTCTCCAGTTTCGCCTATTTGATGAAAGAAATAATCAGACTATTAAATTTGTGACGTATGAGATAGCTATCAGAAAAGCCGATGCTCCTTCAGATAGCAGACCTCTTTTGAGAGACTTTTTTCAAGCACCAAACGGTCTATTAACTATAAAAGTTGAGCCCACAGAAAGCGGTCCTCTCCAGCTTCTAGGTGACAGGGACCCATTCCTCAGTGCCCTTGTTGCTGATCCTGGCGGAACTGTAAACGTTAGAGGTCCAATCCTTATAGACGGTGGACTCTACCATATTGAAGTTAGGATTTTCGGTATTGATAATGCTAGAAATATATTTACCCCAGAAGACGCACCGAGATTCGACTCCTATCTGAGCATCGGTGATATTACATATCATAATCTGACTTATAACGGTCAGGAATATAACAGCACACTGATTTCATATTATGATGAAATAAAAGATTTTAACTTCAATCCTCAAACATCGGAGATTTCCTGGTCAATGCCGTTTGATTGGAATACTACAAGAATACAAGAACAGAATATTTTTGTTCATGAAGAAATAAAACTTCCAAATGCATTTTTGGAGGAGATTGGCGCGACTACTTCACCTGCCACCTTTACTGCAACAGTAAACGGTCAGCCTCTGACTGGAAGAGCATTAGCTGTCGATCCTTTTACCTCAAATGAGACAATCATAGTGCATTACTTGATAAACAAGAACCAAATTTTGGATTTAGGTACTGCCCAAAATGGAGAAGGTAGTAGGAGGGGCGCCATTACTGATGACAGTAACGCTGCAACTTATACTCTTACCAACGCAAACACCACCACCACTAATGCTTCCTCCACAATCATAGCAAATGATAATAATAATAATAATAGTAATGATATTAACATAAATGGCTCGGGCCAAAACGAAATGGACGACAATATGACAGCTGTCAACAGAGCTGATGGCGACGCCCTAGGTTCTATGTCCTTCAGTCTGATGCCTACAACTGAAAATGAAACCCAGTCTACCTCCTCGGACCTGACGACAGACACGGGAGGCATCCATGCTGCTGTAACTTGGGAACCAAAGCAGCTTAGTGAAGGGGTCAACTCTACTGTTTACATTAATTTTTCGGATGCCTTTTCAGGGGAGGCCTTAAATGCAAGCGTGGTCTACGATATGTCAATCCTTGATACTAATGGCACTGTGGTATTGAAGACAGAAAACATCACAGCGGTAAACTCTTCTGACTCCCAAACAGTCAAATTCCCCGCAGATAAAATTTACCAGGTAGAGATCAATGTCAAAGGAGTAGTCAGGGAGGGAAGCTCCTCTCCTGATACAACTAGAAGCGGAATCGCCCGAGGCTTTGTGGTCGTCCCCGAACTCTCCCCTTCATCGGCAAGTGTGTTTTTAGCGAGTGGATTGCTTGCAGCGGTTATAATTGGAATGCGTTGGCAAAAAAGTAAACGAGAAAGGAGGGGCTCCCTTTAGCCTACGATCCTCGCATTAATGTTAGATGAACAATACTCTTAAAGTGAATAGAGTGAGGAGAGTGAGTAAGAAATTCCCTCCTCCAATGATGTACAATGATTCAATGAGACAGCGGCCGAAAATAAGATAGAACATATTAGAATGTAAGGTATAAGGTACCAGCGCACATAAAGAGAGGTGATCAAACAACTTGGAATATGAACAAAGGGGTTTTTATGATAAACTTTCACAAAAGTTGTATCATGAATTTGATCTAAAAATTAAAGACTATTCGCAGTCTCAAGTTGCAAAGGCCATGTTCGAATTGGGGAGATTTAATATTGCCCAGAGTTATGTAACGTCTAAAACAGAAAACAGAAATGGCGACATAGTTAAGATAAATATCGAAGGAGGGCGTTGTGGTATAGAGCTACAGGAAACCCTGTTTGATCTAAATGGCAAAAAGTTGTCTCATGCATATTTAATAACTGAGGTGAAACAGGAGTTGAGTAGCTCAGGAAATGACGATGTTAGTAACAGCCGCACGGGAAGAGGAGGAGGCGGCGGCAGCAGTACCGCGTGGCGACAGCAGCATAACACAATCCCAAAGATCCTTGTAAGACGCCTTCCCATAATAGGCATCAAGGATTGGCTGTTAATATATGAAGATACTCTCTTTCTTTTGGCTGTTAAGGATGCTTACGACGAAATGGAAATAATTGCTCTTCCTGATGATTAGACGCTCACTCTTAGCTAAAAACGAAGCCAGATTTGGGCATGCAAGAACAAGTCATTGTTTACTTTTATACATTAATATTAACATCATACATATTATACCCCAATTATACCTACGTCATACCCCACGTCCGGCGTATATCTAAACTATACGCCTATCTCTTTTAGCCCTCCTCTGCTTTTGTTGACCCATGCTCCAACGGAATTGTAAACTATTACCGCAATACTGCCTAAACATCATTGCCGCATTTATTGCCTTGGTTTAAAACTGCAAGACTCTTGACGAAAGGTAATTCACTCAACTGGTTGTATTCGTAGTGGGTGGGTGGGTGGGAAGTAACTGCAATCAAACACATTCCCAATTGGTTCCTGAAAAGCAAAAGCATACGCATAGATATATATATAAAGATCACCTGATAAAGTGCTTGTCACACTTTATCAGGCTTTTGTTCCCCATCGGTTTGGTCGATGTAAGAATTCTATGTATCTAATGTAATTTAAATGATCTGAAAAACGGGGGACAATTCTTCAAGTCCTCCTAAGTTATGATGACCTAAAAATCTACCCAATCAGTAAGTCTAACCGTTGTATCCACCTCATAAGTCTCCATCTAATATATTTCCCTCTGAGGAAGACTAAAGGTGATATTCTAAACACTAATTCGAAACATCTCTCTTGTATGCACAGCCGAGTACCTACCCAATTCAAGCCATTGTTTAAAGCAGTCAAGGCCAGTTACTAATATACGGTAACAGCTCCAACGAGGGCCCGCTTGACTAAATCTTGGATTAAATACCACTTGTCACCCAAGAATGTTCACAGTGACAAAGTGATGTAAAGGCAATGGTTAAGGGAAAATAATTAGGACCCACTTATAATCAATGTGGACTATAGTTTCGAATGCACAGACTCTTTGACACATTATTATATTACGTTTAATTTCCGTCCCTGCATGGCATGCCAAGTTATATCTTGCTTAGAGCAAAAATACCTTGCTTTTACCAGGCCTTGGCGAATTTCGGATCCCCTGCAACAGAAGCTATTTTAAGCCTTACCGCAATATACTATAAGAATGAGGGCGGTTGTTAAGTATTGAGTGATAACAGGGGCTTTATCTCTCAGCAACTGATGTGGATTGCTATTTCTCTAGGTATCAGCCTTGCCATCTCTTTTATTGTGCCTTTTCCGTTCTCACTTCCAATAATAATAGGAGTATTCATTTTATTGAGCTTTTACATGAGAAAGAGAGCTATGAGGAAAATGGGTATGTCTGGAACCTCTCTATTTGGTGGAAGCTCCAGCTCAGTTAATTATTATTGTATGAGTTGTGGGACAAAACATAATCAGGCTGCGTGCCCAAGATGTGGCTCAAAAATGAAAAGAGTTGGATCGTAAGGTAGAGGAAAAGAATCAGACCAGAGTACAGCCAGAGATGCTAAAATAGATAGGCAGCAAGAGAACAAATGAAGAAGTAGAAAAGCAGCACGTGGTGATAGCGTTGGAAACAAGATGAGTGGGTTCAAAGAGCCATCTCTAGCCGGTATTATCATGTTCAAAATGCACTGTTAGAAGGACGGAGATAGAATAGACCAGTTTTGAGACCTATAAATGATAATATAGGCCCCCTCTTGTGGTTCTATTACTTAAAAGTTGTTGCTAAACCCTAGTAACGGTTAATAATGATAAGAATCAAAGAATAAATAGTAAGTGGAAGGCAATAGTATTGAAGCAAGTTGAACTCCTTAAGATATTGATAGAAGAAAAGGCCGTTGTAAAG
>JALZGI010000559.1 GCA_030861105.1 Thermoproteota archaeon | reverse complement strand
GGAGATATATTCTACAGCGAGAATATGCTTGCATCTTGCCGACCTATATTTAAAATCAGGACATGTATGAGTTTTGTTCTTAATGTCTATATAGTAGAAGCTATTATCGACTGTACCGCTTCTTACTCTAAAATAGGTTTTTGTCTGCCATTACTTGTGTAAGAGTGTCGGGTCGGTATAAGCCTTTACTCAATAATATTACAGGCCCTTTCAGTTCGTTGATCCGGCTTTCTTTTTTTCTCTTTATCTACTTCGTACTCTACCCTGTAGGGTACATTCTCTGAGGTTTTTTCCTATTTACATTTGAATCAATTACATTCTTGATTAAATCCAGGATATTATCGTCGTCAGTATCCATAACACATACTACATAAATCATGGCCAGATTCTTTCCTTTCATTTTTCCTTACTACTCTGCCTATTCTTTGTATTACCTGATTCATATTAGAGGTACTAGATAGAATAACTTCTATCCTTGCTTGAGTTACATCGTACCCTATCTCTAGCGCTTTCTATAAGTTTCCTTGATATGTTTGGATCATTATTAGTGCTAAGGATGAAAAACACTAAGTCGTATTGTATATTTGGCAGAACTTTGTACTTCTTAACATGTCCACCATACTACGTTGCAAAATGCCGAGTGTAGAAGTGATCTTATTATTCAAGGGTAAAAAAAGATGGTAATTTGACTTTAAGAGAACTTTACTTATTTGTTCCTGCTTCCCCTTGTTCGTATTCGTCTCCGGTTTCTGCTGCACCAGCAGTTCCTTTTGTCATCCCACTTCTTCTAGCTCTTTCTCTAGCTTCATCTGGGTTCGTCGATCCCGTGTCCCCAATATTTTGATCACTTGCATCTCTTCTAACTGCAGTTGGTTCATGCTCTTTTATTTTGGCAGGAGACATTGGCTCCTTCTCATCATATTCTTTTAGTGGATCTTTCTTCTGACCCGAGCTTCCCGCGGCACCTTCTTCGTATTCTCTGTCCGACGACATGTTAATGATTATCTCTTAAAGTATTTATTGATTGCATGTTTGCTGAAAATATGATAACGGTGCGTCGGACACTACCTGGCTCGATTGGTATCAACAATTATAGTTATCAGTTTACTTCATAAAAGAACAATGATGTAACACCAATTAGTCTTAATGAAATAACAAAGTAAAAATAAAAAATAAATCCGAAAGGGTAAAATGGTCGTAGTATTTAAGAGGGGCCTAGAAAGCGATGACCCATTGTCCTTTATGCGATATTGACCTAGATGTAGATGATATCGACCTTAAGAGCCACCTTTCTGATCGACATGGCAACAGGGCCGAGATAGCAAAAACCTTAGCCAACATCTTAGTTAGACTCGAACTTATAGAACGCAATATAGAGAAATCCCATGGCCCTATTGATTAACAAACCTATAGAGATAAAATGTCCGTCGTAATAAAATAATCAATTTAGATTCTATTTTTGACCAGATAACGAGAGCCTCAAACGATACGACCACTAGTTTGATGCACTCTCTCGACAGCACATTGGATGTGGACAAGAGGGATGTAACCGGATACCTGGTGTCACAGTTTTTGAAGAATCCCGCAACAGATAGTCTGTTGACAAGAAAAATTCATGCGCATAGAGCCAAGGAATTTTCATTACACTTATCATTCCAATTATCGCTATCGTTATCACCATAGTGCGTCGAAATTCGTAAGGAACCTGAATAGAAGGCAGCTTTGCAACATTATCAAAGAAAGGGATAAGCTACGAAAGAGTCCTAGACTATCAAACGTTAGTTAAAGATGGCGGCCTTTACTTTACTGACAAATTCATTGTTTTTTACGGGCTTTCTGATAATATCACCCTCCTTAATTTCTGGAAATATGCTTGGGAGTTCGTATACTGTAT
Organism: Thermoproteota archaeon; assembly: GCA_030861105.1. Classification (GTDB taxonomy): domain Archaea; phylum Thermoproteota; class Nitrososphaeria; order Nitrososphaerales; family Nitrososphaeraceae; genus TH5893. The sequence goes on along the minus strand of JALZGI010000559.1, from coordinate 4,177 downwards.
CAAGAGCAGATAAAAATAATACTTTAGTCTCTTTTTGGACTGATTTTAGCATCTGATATAGTTCAAGTCCATTAATGCCTGGCATTCTTATGTCAGTTATTACAACTCTAGATTCAGCAGGATAGGATATCATATATTTTAGTGCTTCATCTGGTTTCGAAAATGTTAGTACGTTAAACCCCTCAGCAGATAAGGATAATTGAAAAGTGAATAATATATCTGGATCATCATCTATTAAAATGACACTAGGAAGATATCTTTTCTGTGGATCTTTGGGATAATGTTGAGAAACAGCAATTTCTTTTATCCTATCAGTTGAACCGAAAAGTCCCGGGTGGTTGGGTATACTTTTTTCTCGTGTAACATCCTCTATTTTGCTTATAATTCTTAATGTTTTTACTATCTTTGAATCTCTCTGAATTCTTATTATTATTTCGTTAGTCTTCCTGTCATGAAAGAACGCTATTGTGTCTCCCGGCCTGATAGGGAAGATACGCCTTACCTCCTTAGTGAATGTTACGCGTGAGTGGTCGTCAATCTTTAGTGTATCCACCGCAAGTAAGGAATTATCATCATTGTACCCGCCATCTGGCGATTCAGATATAAAAGGCAGGTTGTTATGCTCATCTATTGGTTTTACTGGCTTATAGAAGCGCAATACTGTTGACTAAGAAGGATAAGCGAATGTACTTATAAGCATTCTCTTATCTGTGCTTTTGAAAGTAAGGCGCTAGTTTTTCAAATTTGCAGTTGAACTGTCACAAGTTGAAGTCAATGTTAGGTTGATAGTTAAGTTCCTGGTTACTCGGAAGCCAAAACGTACTTCTTTAAATTTTGGGTGAAATAAGTTAGTAATATTGTCCCAGAGGTCTTTTGTAATTTTTGAGTATTTATATTTGGACCACAGAAGCGCGCCACTGAAGCGAGTCTGGTATCTTGATGCCGTGCTGTTTTTCTCCCCTGCGGCTTTATCTAAGGCCGTCTATCGCATGCTGGTTATTAACTGTTGTAACGAATTGACGAGGAGGAATGTTATTCGGCTCACAAATATCTCAGCCTCAATTGCAATAAACAATAATAATTATTATTTTACTCACCTCAGATATCTAAAATAAGTAAGTAAATGTACAATCCCTGTACTATAATCCTATAATAATATGTGATTCATAATCACTATGATGACCTTGCTCAAGCATGAGGAGCAATTTAGTCATAAGCCACAGAGGCAATTGCATCTGTCACCATCGCGACCACCACAACAGCTCTGCTTAGAACAAATCTCCCCTAAATGGGCCTCACGCTTATGCAATGAAAACATACCAACTTTTATGTCACTGACCTCGTTGCAATGGCGTTTTGAATTACAGAGGTCTTCTAAATGTGTGGTAGGAGAAGCATACGGTTATTCATCAGGATATACTGAAACATGTGTTGAATGCGATAGAATTGGCTGCAAGTTTCTGTACTATTTTACGTTAAATTGGCGAAGGAAATTGGAACAGAATAAACAAGAGTTCGTAAAGCATTGGAATGAAGTACATATCCATACAAATGCTAGGTGTGGTTCTTTTCAGGGATGACTTGAGTATTCAAATCATGAAGGTCAAGCCAGAACTGCGGAAAATGATTATTTTAGATTGAACGATCAATGGACCGGTTGTCGCTTTTTTTTCTGGGCCAAATAGTTAAAATGAATGAGTGCATTAGATCTATACTGTCATCTCAACACCGGAATTTTCTATTCCTGTGGCTTGTATGAGCTTATTTAATATCGAATATCGGGATTTTAGTCCTCATACCTTTGTTTGCCTGCTGCTGATATTATCAGCATTTGTATTCTTATATAGTTATTATGCGCTTATTACAATATCCCGATTATAGATGCAACTGGATTTACCACGTTACACTGAGAGATTTGGAGCTATCAGCTTGCATGGCGTTCAGCGCGTGTATGAACTGGATTCAGGTTTTAATAATGGTGGGCTGACTTCGGAGTCTATCAGACGGATAGGCAATGAGGAGATATCAGAGATTGAGAGGAAAATGGCAATCGTCATACCTATCAAAGGAGAACGCCTGAAACTATTGGAAGGAGTGTTGAGTGGTATCCCACATGATTGCCTAACAATCATCGTATCCAATAGTCCTAGGCAGCCTGTAGACAGGTATAAATTGGAAAAAGAGGCACTCGAGCAATTTAATCGGTTCGTGGGCAGAAATGCTCTGATCCTACACCAGAAGGATCCAGGGCTGTCCGAGGCGTTAAGGCAAGTTAACTATCATGCTCTCTTTGACCCCGATGAATCAATTAGGAATGGCAAGGCAGAAGGCATGATAATTGGAATGCTGCTTGCGAAAGCTGCAGGCAAAGATTATGTTGGATTCATAGATGCTGATAACTACGTGCCTGGAGCTGTTAATGAATATGTCAAAATATTCGCATCTGGGATCGCAATGTCTAATACTCCATATACCATGGTCCGTATATCATGGATATATAAACCAAAGGTATCAGAGAGCGGCGTGTATTTTTCGAAATGGGGAAGAGTCTCTGAAATCACAAATCAACATCTTAATTCATTGATATCATACTATACTGGATTTGAAACTGAAATTATGCGTACGGGCAACTCTGGTGAACACTGTATATCATTGAAACTAGCAGAACTTCTGACTTATTCATCAGGATTTTCCGTCGAACCATATGAAATTGTTAATGTATTAGAAGAGTTTGGTGGTATTGTTCCCACAGAATATCAGGAAGCGATGGATAGAGGTGTTGAAGTAATGCAAGTAGAAACTCGTAATCCTCATTTCCATGAGGAAAAGGGTGATGAACACCTGAAAGAAATGTTCAATGGATCCTTAGGCTGTATTTATCATAGCAAAATTTGTCACCCGAAACTCCGTGAAAAGATTATTGAGGACCTCGCATCGAGAGAGATGATATCTGAAGGACAAGAACCCGAACTTTTGCATAAGATTGGACCTTTCAAAGACGTAGATATACATCAGTTCGCAAAAATTCTTTATGAAAGAGCAACAAGTTTCGCTCGTTCTGTATGACAATATTGAAGTTAGGACTGAAAATTTTGGAAAGCAATGTAATCGAATTATAAACGCTTTTAAGTCATTGAATATATTATAGCTTTGTAGTTGAAATCGAGTCGATGCGGATCGTAGCAATGGATCTCGATTTTAGAATACGGAGTTAACATATAATGTGTGGAATAGGAGGTATTTTGAGCAAAAGAAACGAAAACATTGTGCCACTTGTCGGTACAATGCTTTCTTGTATGACAAATCGTGGGCCTGATGGAGCAGGAATAGCCGCTGACGAACATAGTATACAATCAAATTCATTTTCAAACTTGAGATACCATGGGCTTTCTGGAAGTAGTGCTTTAGGACACGTCAGACTAGCAATAGTTGGAGGTACCTGCGGCCAGCAGCCTTTTCGTAGTTGTGATGGAGGGTTAACTGTAGAACACAATGGCGAGATTTACAATTATAAAAAAATTCGAAGGCGATTAATTAACCACCACAAGTTCACCACCGAAACAGATAGTGAAGTAATTGTTCATTTAATGGAGGATTATTTTCATAGGAAAAATGATCTGCTTTACGCAATCAAAAAAACTATCGCAGAATTAGATGGTGTATACGCATTCGTTATTAAAGAAGAGGAATCGGGGACACTTGCGCTTGTTAGGGACAAGATGGGTGTAAGGCAAATCTATTATGGTGAAAATGAAAGGTTTATTGCCTTTGCGTCTGAGAGGAAAGCTCTCTGGAAGATAGGAATAAAAGAACCCACAAAAAGGGTACTCCCTTGTTATGCCATAGTTATATCCCCCGAAGGTAATATACAAGAATTCAAAATAGCTAACCTGCCCATACCTGCACAGTATACTAAAAAGATCCGAACAACTTCTTCAGCACTGAATATCTATAAAAAAGCGTTGTTGGCATCCATGAAAAAACGTACTCAGGACTTCGATAGAGTTGGAATAATCTTTTCGGGTGGAATAGATAGTGTAATTATTGCATGGATTGCAAAGAAAATGGTACCAGATGTTATCTGCTACACTGGTGGAGTCCATGGTTCAAATGATATACTGTATGCGAGAAAAATTGCAAACAAGCTTGATCTTAAACTGAGGGTAAACGAGCTTAG
>JALZGI010000536.1 GCA_030861105.1 Thermoproteota archaeon | reverse complement strand
TCTTGATACTTTCTGGTTTGATATTTCTTAACTTGAAATATGGAGCCCCTGTAAGCGCTTTTGGGTTTTTCGTGGTCGTGAGCATTACGAAGTCAATGAGGTGTTTTACGCTGAATATAGCATCTATACCTGCAATGGCGCCCGTTGGTACATAGATATGACTATCGTGATTTGCTACCGTGTTATACAACGCATGAAGCAGGCAAGAATCAGATAATGCTCCAGCACTCATGATCATAAGGCTTTTGTCTGACAAAACAATCTTGTTGGCATAAGCCCTAACTGCCTCCTGGGAGGCTGCCTCAACCACAATATCTGCCTGTTTGAATGACTCAGAGGAGGTCAAATGCGAAAATGTCGAGAAGATGGTAGGACTATTATTCACTAGTCTCCCTCTCAGATCTGAAGCAGCAGTAATTACTGTATCAAATAGGAAAACTATCGCAGCCTCTCCGACAAAGGAATTGTCAATAGCAAAAGCTAACTCACGACCTATTGTTCCACAACCTATTATCCCTATTCTTTTAGACATTTTATGGACTACTTATGGAGAATCAAAACTTTTCCCAGCTGAAAGATAGATGGTCTTAACAGAGACGCACTTGCCTCTGGCTAACGTTTTAAGGGACCCTTATGATAGTCTCATTATCTTCGTCCTGGACGTTCAGGCTTTCTTTGACCAGGAGATCGCCTTTTTTCAAATCGCTTAATGAAGTTATTCCTGTTGCGGACGCGAGAGATTGGACTAATTCGTTCCCTAGCTGCAATCTTTGGAGTTTGGCCTCGAACTTTGCCGGCCTTAGTAAGTGAGCCGTGTGTTGGCATGGTGTATATGAAGCTAAGCCCAATATATGGTTTAAGTCATATTAACCATTGTAGTGTGTCTATAGGCAATAATTGCCGCACTATGCGTTCCTCGGGCAAACTTGACCGCAAGTATACTACTTTAAATGGGCTACGGCTACTTAAGACTACATGTCACAAGTTACGATAAACCTCGCAGAAAAAATTATTAAGTTAAAGAAAGAAAAAAAAGCGGTTATACTTGCCCACAACTATCAGCTACCAGAAGTTCAAGATGTTGCTGACTTTGTAGGCGACTCATTAGCGCTTTCCCAAATGGCCGCCGGGACCGCAGCAGACTCTATAGTCTTTTGTGGGGTCCATTTTATGGCAGAGACAGCGGCTATTATATGTCCTGAAAAAAAAGTATTGATACCAGATTTAGAGGCCGGCTGCTCTCTTTCATCTAGTATCAATGCCATCGAACTAGCTTCCTGGATTCGCGACCACCCTAATGCAACAGTAGTCAGCTACATCAATACTACTGCTGAAGTTAAGGCTTTGTCCGACTACTGCTGCACATCCTCAAATGCTGTTAGGGTTGTAAATAGCATCCCCGAGGACAGGGAAATACTCTTTTTGCCTGATATGTTCCTAGGGTCTTATGTCGCTGAAGTTACTAAGAGGAAAAATATGTTCGTTTGGCCGGGAGAATGTCATGTGCATGCAGGTATTAGGGCTCAAGATATCAATCAGATGCTTAATACAAATCAAACAGCCGAGTTACTTGTGCACCCAGAATGCGGTTGTACTTCTTCTATTCTTTATGATATCCATTCTGGTCAATTGCAAAAACAATCCCATATTTTGTCCACCGAGGGCATGATGAAATACGTACGCAGCTCAAATGCTAAACAATTTTTGATCGCCACTGAGACCGGGATATTGCATAGAATGCAAAAGGAGAACAGATCGAAGCATTTTATCCCTATAAGGAATGATGCGGTGTGCAAATATATGAAAAAAATAACACTTGAGAAGGTATATTCCTCCATCTGTGATGGCGTCTATGAGGTGAAAGTTCCCCCTAGGATTGCTGACAAGGCTCGGCTCTCAATCCAAAGAATGATTGATTTGGCATAATAGGGTAAATAAGTCCCCGAACACGAGTACAATATAGTACCAAGAGCTATACCCACATGGAGGATTCCTGTCCAAATCATAGTAAGCCTTTGAAGCATTCTGGTGAGACAAATCACACTTTAGACATAGCAAGCTAAATCGAATCAAGACTTCATTACAATGGAGAGGCTGTAGTCGATTGCCTCAGAAGAGTGAGTCAAATGACCAACTGATATGATATCCGGCCTTGCCTTTGCATAATCTATGACATTGCCCAGCGTAATGCCTCCCGATAACTCTATCTCCACACCGTCATGTTGGCAGTCTTCTCTTATTGCTCTTACACCTCTTTCTGCCTCAGAGGGACTAAAATTATCCAACATAACAATATCAGCTCCGGCTCTAGCAGCGCGTATTCCCTCCTCTATGGTCTTCACCTCACATTCAATTTTAATGGCCGACCCGACCCTGTCCTTAGCCGTTTGTATGGTTCGCTCTATTGAATCTGTGATTGCCAAGTGATTATCTTTTATCAAAACCATGTCATCTAGTCCCATTCTATGACTATAACCTCCTCCTATCGATATTGCTTTCTTATCGAAGTATCGTAAACCAGGAGCAGTTTTTCTAGTGCCAGCTATTTTCACTTCAGGATAAAAGTTTCGAACCAGGTCAACAAATGCTCCAGTAATTGTGGCTATTCCACTCATTCTCATAACCAGATTTAGGGCGGTCCTTTCGGCCTTTAGCACAGATCTTGCTTCACCTGTAATATTCATTACAATGTCTCCCTTTTTGACTATTGAACCATCATATATAACCGGTTTAGCAATACACCCGCATATTTCGAATGCGGTCTGGGCCTCTTCAAGCCCACAAACTATGGAGCTATCTTGACCCACACATTTAATTGTAGCATCAACTACCCTATAGCTGGCGATGACACTGTTGCTCGTGATATCACCTGTGCCTATATCTTCCTGCAGATAACTCACTATTGATTTTCGACGATCGAGATACCTGGAAAATATGCGCATCTTGGTATCGTCATGAAACTTTTAGCGCATACTTATGCGCGGAACGAATTTCCAATAACGACGCCACCTTGGATTTATTAGCATCAAATATTAGAATAATCCCATACCAGTCTGGTGTTAGTTCCGTAGATTTGCAAATTGGACATACTTTACCCACAGTTATCGCCTTACACTTCTTACATGCCAGTTCCCTAGGCACTACTTGCTGGCACTCCCCTTTTTTTCCTTAGTTGGCAAAGGTGGCTGCGGCTGTCTAGCTTTCTTTATCTCTTGCTCGATCCACTCTATCGCCCCTAGAAACGGTTGTCTACAGGTTATGCCAATTTTGCCCATTGCAGCTCCCTTACCTAAGCTTACTGCAGTTACTCTTGACCGAATTCGAGATCCAATTTTCAAGGATCTGGAGGTCTGATTGGCGATGATTACTCCTTGCTTTACATCGCTCTTAAGATAATCATCTGTAATCTGCGACAGGTGTAATAACGCATCCGTGGGTCCAATCCTAACAAAGGCGCCAAAATCAGTTATCTCTACTATTTCGCCCTCAACTATTTCCTGTAGTACTGGAAAGTATGTCAAGGCTCTGAAACCGACCTTATGGTACGTCGCACCGTCACCTGCTATAAGTTTCCCAGTGGAGTTAGCATAAGCGTCAATTATTGTTACTATATATCCTATTTCAGGACTAATCATGCTTTCGTATTTCTCCTTTAGAATTGCAATAGCAGTATCCTTTAACGAATTTGTAAGCCTGCTAGGAGGTATTCTCACAACATCAGACATATGTACGATCGCGAACATACCTTTGATTACAGGACAATGGTACAGGTTCAATTTATGAACCTTTTGATAATCCACTGTAACTTTCACGATGTCGAGCAATTGGACCCATCTTTGATGTCGAATTTGAGAGACGAGTCAGTAATTTCAAATCTTGAGTCGAGGTTCAATATTGTCTTAAGTGCAGAATGAAAAAAAGCCTGGAAAAAAATTGAGCCTTTCTTGCCCAGGCGATGCCTTATTACAACCACTCTGCTGTCTGACTGAACTATCTCATCAAAAGTGCCTAGATGGCCATATCTACAAACAACTTTCTCGATGTATTCAAGAAAGGAATGCTCATTGAGTTCCTTCTTCCAAAACATAATTGTATCCGATGGGATTATCTGGCCTAGTTTTGCCCCGATCGTGTATACAGAACGGTCATCAAACGTGTCCAGCAAATAGGTAAGAAATTCGCGATTAATTACAATCATATCTATTTTGGACAGATAACGCGTAAAATCGCAATACCTTCGTAGTATTATTCCAACCAAGGCGTTAACGGAAATACCCATTCTTTCTGCTTCTTCATCGAGAATTTGCGATAACTCGTATTCGAACCTGAAAGACCGCGTGACTGTAGAGGTCCGAGCATCATTGTTATCCTCAGTTCGCATATTATACTACAGCTACTCACAAAACTGGTTTATCAAATTTGTGTTCAGTCTATATGCAGTGCAGCTATTTGCAAGCTTTCTTGGCTTCTAGTACACATGTTGCTTATATGATGTATAGAGGCCTTTTTGTGTAATGAAAGAAAAGAACTCATTTGTCTATGACAAAGCTATTTTATCGGAGGTAAACCATTACGACTAGAACTGAACAGGACGCCTTATCCTTAGATAAAGAACAATGCAGTTTGTGCAATAGCAAAGCGGTTGTCTATGATGTAGATAGCAGCGAAGTGGTATGCAGCACTTGCGGGATGGTTTTGCACGACAATATTGAGTCACTGACACCTGAGTGGAGAGTTTACTCCAACGATGACATGGAAAGCAAAAGCAGGACGGGTATGCCTACGTCTCTCGCTTTTCATGATATGGGACTATCCACATTTATATCATATTCAAATGTCGATGCTAATGGTGCTACAATCAGCCCAGAACAACTCAGCAAAGTGCAAAGAATGAGAAGATGGAACAAAATTTCTAGCAATAACAGAAGCTACCATAGAAACTTAAAGAGCGCCTTCGCGATTCTTGGTACTATAAAGGACAAGCTCTTTTTAAATGATGCACTGATAGAAAAATCAGCCTACAATTACCGCAAAGCCCTCGACAAGCGAATTATAAAAGGTAGGTCAATTCGAGCGCTAGTGGTTGCATCGGTGTATGCTGCATGTAGAGAATTAAATGTGCCTAGGACCCTCGACGAGATTGCAAACACCGCAAACACTGATTCGATATTTGCGGGAAAGTGTTACAGACTCTTGGTGCGTTACATGAAACTCCATTTGCCGGTAATTGATTCTAACGCTTATTTGGCCAAGATTGCAAACAAAGCAAAGGTGAGTGAACGCTCATACAGGAGGGGCCTTGAGATGCTCTGCAAGATCAAAGAAAATCCAATCTCTCATGGAAAGGATCCAAATGCGCTGGCGGTAGCGGTTCTATATGCTGCATGTCTTAAGGAAGGAGAAAAGGTAAGTCAGGCCCAGATAGCGGTGGCTGGCGACACGAGTATTGTGACGCTAAGGAAGCGTTTCCAAGATGTGAAGAGGCTATTTCCATAGCCACTCTCAACACATGAAGGATTTAAATAGGCTGCAAAACAATTTTTTCAGTAGACATGGCAACAGTTGAACAAGTCCTTGCTTCTTTGCGGAAGGTCATAGACCCAGAGCTCCATAAGGATATTGTATCAATGGGCATGATTAAGGATCTTAATATCACAGACGGGAAGGTCTCTTTTACTTTGGAGCTAACTACTCCTGCATGTCCTTTCAATGATGATATCGAGCGGGATGTCCGCTCTGCGATAGCCAACATAGGGATCCGGGATCTCGAGTTAAAGGTCACTGCGCGCGTGATGGAAGGGCGAGCAATATCAATGGATGAGTTGATACCTGATGTCAAGAATATTATTGCAATAGCTAGCGGTAAGGGAGGAGTAGGCAAGACAACAATCGCTGTAAACCTAGCGCTTTCGCTAGCAGAAACCGGCGCCAAGGTAGGACTCTTGGACGCAGACATTTATGGACCCAGTGTACCTCTTATGATGGGAGCTGAGGCAAATCCTCAAGTCCTACAAAACAAGATTCAGCCACCAAGCGTGGAAGGAGTTAAAGTAATATCGATGGGTTTTTTTTATGAACAGTCACAACAAGCTGGTATCTACAGAGGTCCTATTGTCTCAGGAATCATAAAGCAATTTCTAACAGATGTTGAGTGGGGATCCCTCGATTATCTAATTATAGATCTGCCGCCAGGAACTGGGGATGCACCCTTGACTATGGCTCAAACTATCCCTGTTACTGGCATTATAATAGTAACTACTCCTCAAGATGTTGCAATGAATGTGGCAGTCAAAGCTTTGGGAATGTTTAGCAAACTAAATGTCCCGATCGTGGGTGTGATAGAGAATATGAGCTACCTGCAGTGCCCACATTGCAGCGAGCAAATATCCATATTTGGTAAGGGTGGGGGGCAAAAAATAAGCGAAAAATACGGCATTCCTTTTCTTGGTGAGATTCCGTTGTCTCCCCAAATAATGGAGGGCAGTGACAAGGGTAAGCCAGTTATAATTTCTGATACAGAGTCATTCCAAGCAAATGCGCTAAGAAGAATGGCCAAGACGGTAGCAGGTCGAATAAGTGTTATTGCAGCCGATCTAAAATCTAACGAGATGCCGTCAAATGAATCAGCATTCGCTCCTTCATCTGCAGTCGCCGATTAGTGATGGTGCTCTCTCCTGAAATAGACAGGCTGCTTAAAGAACCGTTCGGGGAACTTGTGCATGACAAAACTATAACAAAAAAAAAGTTCTAATGTACACCAAAAGCGCTCGCATGCTAGTGACTGTGGGGGATACCACAACAGCCAGGCTGCTTTCGCTTGGGATAACTCCGAGTGTATCTGTCGTTGATGGAAAAGAAAGAAGAATAAGAACCAGTGGACCTGTGGCTACCCCCAGCGGTAATGACGGTTCGGAAAATTTATCGATGTTGCATTGTTCAAATAAACCAGGGTCGGTGTCAAGAAGGGCCATTGCAACAATTAGACAAGCATTAAAGATGCGCTTTCCGGTGAGAATACTCGTTACTGGTGAAGAGGATTTGCTTGCTCTGCCATTATTTGTCATGGTGCCCGATAGATCAGTGGTCCTGTATGGTCAGCCTCTGGAAGGCATAGTAATAGTGAGAATAAACGAAGAAATTCGTTGCAAAGCCATGGAGTTGCTACGTAGGATAGGAACCCCTATCAGCCAACAGATCAAGTGATGGCTCCACATCGAATTGAAATTTACGTTTGGGCAATCTTTTATGGCTAATGCAGACACCAGAGGGTGGTTAGGTTCTTGAATTATGCATTAGCATGCGGGATAACCTAATACCATGACTACGCTCTGCATATATTATGATGCGCTATCGCGATTGTCTAAATATTCTAGCCTGACCTAGAACCATGACATTGACACTCACAGGGGGATAACGCAAGATCAAAGGAGCAATCGTGAGTACACCCATCAGTATACTCCGTTGGCCAACTACCAGGACAATCATAATGTTTGCCGCGCTTACAAAAGAATGTCAGACTCAAAACCATAACTTGTAGAATCACTTTCCATATAATACTTATGTTGAATAACGATACAAATGTTTCCAAAATGGATTATGGTTACCAAGGGCATATTTAGCCAGGTTGTATAATTTTTCAGCAATAACTCAAGGTTACTTGAAATTGCTGCTACGCTGTACTTTTAGGCTCTGAATGAGTATGACCTCGATGTCTCTTCAGGCTCCAAAGTCCTAGGGTTACAAATGCGACGCCAATCACTAAGATGAGGACATCCGCCCAGAAAAGTAGAGCCCAGACAGGGTTTATTGTTCCTGCCGCAATGAATAATATCGCCAAAAATATGAGAGCTATCCCTGTGACTGTCTCTCCATTTATTCTCTCCATGATAAGTACTTGTAGAATTGGATTAATATAAACAATATTTCTCTATTCATAGTCCTTATATATTATAGCAGGGGCCAAGGGCCTGAATAGGTATTCAGACCTTCGCAACCTTTGCCCACGCCTCTTCAAGGTATGAAAATATTATACTTCCGGCACGGGTATTCCTGCCGCTGGCTTAACTATCACTTTTATTTTAAAGCTCGACATGATGTCCTTGCATCTATTACGTATTGTCACCTCTGTTATACCAGCAAGTGTAGAAATATCCATTTGTAGAAGATTAATCCCCAGTAGCAAGGCGGCCAGATAAATGTATGCTGCTGCCAAACCATTTGGTGCTTTGCCATCAGATATGAGATTGCTATTTGTTTTGTGAGCGAGATCTATTGCCAACCTCTCGACTTTTGTTTCAATTTTCGCCATATTACTAAGTTTTGCAATATATTGATCAATTGATAGACTAGCAGGAATAGGTGTATGGTTCGTTACCTCTGGAGGGTTCTTGCGTGTTGAATTACTAGTAATTGTATTATCCTCTAACGAGTTACGAGTGGTAAACACCCCCATCTCGATAACCATCATCCTATAGTATTTCGAAGCGAGTTTCAAAGCGGATTTGTCACCTTCTGATTTCCCCTCGGCTCTAACTATCTCCTCAAGCGACCTAACAACTGTGCACCTTTTGCAAGCCAGATATATAGATGCCGCCGCAATACAGCCAATTGATTTTCCCTTGGCCTCGCTTGCTGTCTCGTAGTTTCTGTACAGCATAGCGGCTGTTTCCATAACCGTTTTAGAGAGTGACATAATGGAGCATATTTCATTAATTTTGGACAACACGTTTGAGAGTCTCCTTTCTTTTGGAGATGCTACCCTTATTCGCGAGTGCCATTTTCGCATATTATTCATCTGTTCTGCTATCTGGTGGTTAATCGATTTTCCACTATAGTCCCTTGATCCGATACCAATCTCTGTTCTTAAGCCGTAATCATGGAGAGATACAGTTGTATATCCACTAGCACGTGAATTCTTTGATTTTTCTTCAGAGTCGAATGAATGAAACTCAGGGCCATAATCTAATCCCTGATCCATTACCACATAACCGCATCCTTGGCAAATGTGCTCTCCCTTATTGTGATCATGAATCAGAAGTGACTGACATTCAGGACATTTGCTATTAAATTCCGATGTCATAGAAACGTATGTCCAAATCAACGGTTATATAACAGATAGGCAATAGTTACCGTATAATAATCCGTGCCACTAGTCCACAGGCATTTATCTTTCTGAAATCCTGAGTCTTTAAAATAATCAATCAAGAAATGACCCCCTTGTATTCTCATCTGAAAACGTTTTACAAGTTTGAGCTACCAACATAATTTGGATTCGATAGAGACTAGAGTGTATATATCTAGGTATGTCACAAGAATTTACTATCATGGGAAATAAATATAGATAATACCAGAAATGGCTGGGCCGGAGAGTTATTGCTCCGCTGTTGACTTCCTTTTTATTCATAAAATTTGACTATTGGATTTAATACATTAACAACTGCTAGAACAACATGAGCCAATGCAACGGTAGTTTAGTAAACGATACTAGAAGTTGCTTGCTAGCAATAAGAGGCAGAAAAAATGTCTAGGAGATTTGCAATTTTCTTAATCTGGATGCTGGGATTTGGAATAGGATTCATCGGATATTCAGTACTTCCTGGGTTGACGGGTTGGTTTTCAAATGTGCTACCCACCTATTTGAGCCAATCAATGTTTGGAGCTCTAATTGCAGGCATTGTGGGTTCGGCTATTAGTACCTTCACTATTGTATGCTGGGCGAATCGGACAACGTGAGTGATGAAAAATTTCCGTTCAACCCATCGACTGATAAGTTTACTACCCAATCTAAATGATATCATGGCCATTGACATTTCTTTGTTACAACGAGCTTAGCGTCATAGGCATTCTTCAAACCTTCCTATTACTCAAATGTATACTCAAATGTATCAACTAGATTGTCTAATTGAAAAGAAATTAAATAGGAGCGTTAAGTTGGTGCTAGCGAGACCAGGTTAAACCACATATTCTCATCCGTGTAGTTTTTTTTCACCAGGAAACCGGATTCTTCAGCCAAACGTTTGATTTGATTTATAGGGTATTTGTATGAATTCTCAGTATGGATTCTTTCGTCCTTCTTTAAGATAACTGTTTGACGGAGATCCCTGATATACACTTCTTGGTTATATTTGGATACGATGAACATTTCTATTCTCTTTTTTTCTCTGTTGTATTTGGCATAATGGAAAAAATTTCTAAAGTTAAATGTTCCTCCCAACTCCTGATTAATACGCCTTAACAAGTTAAGGTTGAATTTTGATGTCTTACCGGCTAGGTCATTATAGGCTGCTTCCAACACATCTGAGTTTTTTTCAAGGTCGAAGCTGATGAAAAAACTATCTCTGGTCTCCGTCCTCATAGCGGACTTTACCGATTTGAGAAAGGACTTAGTTTCCTCTGGTTCAAAGTTTCCAATGCTAGAGCCTAGGAAAAACATCACTTTTTTCTTTGGTATATTATCGCTTGCATCAATTAAGTTGCAGATTTTGTTTAATCCTCCTAGATAGTCAGATGTAATAGCTACGACGTTTAGGTCTGGGAATTCCAAAGCGAGGTTTTTAATGCTAGATACAAGAGCTGTTTGAGATATGTCTATTGGAAAGTATACCACGGAAATCCCTTGTTTCAAAAACTGTCTAAGAAGAACTCTTGTTTTTGCTGAACTGCCACTGCCAAACTCGATTACGCTCGCTGAATCGCATTTTAAACTGGAGACAATATTCATCGCTGATCTTTTCAATATTTTAGTTTCTATTCTTGTCAGATAATACTCTGGCTGAAGACATATTTCTTCAAAAAGGTATGAACCTCTCTCATCATAAAAATACCTTGGATCAATCCTCTTTTTACCAACATCTCTAAACAGATTATTTCTTATGTGAGTAGCAAATTCCTTTCGAGCAATTTCAACATGATCCTTTAATGCCTTGATATTGTCTTTTTGTGGTGTCAGCATATAATATCTATTTAGTATACTTTACCATTGCAGATACATTTTCGATATTGATTCGACAGAAAGGTTTCCTCTCTGTCAACCGACTATTAGATTAATGATGTATCTACCGAGATCTGCTGAAGTGATATCTTGGCCAGATATCCCACTCTTTTGTATATTAGATATTGGTCTACTGGAGATGCACAATGCATAACCTTCGTCCTCGAAACTATCCTGCACAAGGCCGTGGGAGCCTTTTATTAAGCTTGTATCTTGAGAGATTAATTTAGTCTTAGGGTCTAAAAATAGTTCTAGCGGATCATATCCTGGCTTTCTGTGGATATCGACGGTCTTAGTAAATTTTGGGGCTTTTTGAATATCATACCACCAACCGTAGCTAAACCATCTGTCCTTCTCAGAAACTGCTATCAGATCACCGCTACGACTGTTATGGTCTATTTTTAGTTTCCTTTTGTCTTCCAATGTCAATACACTTTTTACTCCATCAATGTTCTCAATTGCTTTTTTTGTTTTGTCCTCAAAACCCCTTTTTGCAAAAATATGAGCCACCTGGTGATCCACCATTGCAAATGCCGAGCTAAATTCCAGATCCAAGTATTCTTTATCATGGATGTTGCGAACAGCAAGTAGATTTGCATCTCGGAGTCTTTGGTTCAATGGAACAGAAGCAGTAACATCACTAAACGGGTATTCTGAAAAAATAAAGATAAGCGTCTCCTCCATCATACCTAAATCAATTACCTTTTGGACAATTCTTCCGACTAACTCGTCTGCCTTCCTCAAGTCATCCTGTACTTCATTACTATTCTTGCCAAACTTTTGTGCAGAATAATCGACATGAGGTATGTATGTAAACATAAAGTCCGGACGGTTGTTTTCTAACGTATCGAGCGACGCATTAACTATCCATTCACTCGATTCCTGAGAAGCTCGAGGACCCCAGTAGCTGGCTAGGTTAAATTCTCCAAACTTGGACCTTAATTTTTCATAATATCCAAGTGGTTTTGAGTAGCACCACATTATCATCTCATCTGCCATATGGAGAGGCCTTGGAGTAACAACAATATCTGCATTTGAATACATTGTTTGCTGTCCAAAGAGAACTGCTGTCTTGCCAAATGGTCTTTTCTTCTTTATGAGATCCCATACTCTCTCAGTTTGTACCAAGCTGCTCGCCTGCTCCCAAAAAGATACTTCATATGTATCTTTATCATATAATCCGTTTGAAACGATTCCATGTTCGTTTGGATATTTACCTGACAATATGCTAGCTTGTACCGTACAAGTTACAGCAGGAAATACAGGCTTGATTTTCGAAAATGCTCCCCCCGCAGCGATATGTGTTAAATTAGGCAACAGTCCTTCAGATTCTAAGTGTTTGGGTTCCAATCCCACAATATCGATTAATATTACATGTTTAATCAAGTTCCAGACGTCTCCGCCGCATTCAGTATTTATATTTATAGCCAACGTGAAGATGGCCTCTAAAATCCGACGGCTAAAGCATCGACAATATTTCTGATTGGTCCGATGTGCTCCATTCAACGGCGCTAGAGTATTGCAACACCCTATTCGCAGAGGCATTGTCCTCTTCAGATCATTAGTTATCGAGTTCTGCCTGGAGGCGTTGTAGGAAGTGGTAGGACTTGCTTGCGGCATTTACGGGATCGTTTTGATAGGGATACAATTCTACTGTTACAAATCCTTTGTATCCTATATCTCTTATAGCCTTGAAT
>JALZGI010000498.1 GCA_030861105.1 Thermoproteota archaeon | reverse complement strand
GATATGGACACCCTCAGTGGGGGTGAAAAGGTTGCAGTTGCACTTGCATTAAGGTTGGCCATTGCACAAATGGTGAGTCTAAATAAACTAGATTTTATCATTTTGGATGAACCCACAATACATTTGGATGAAGAAAGAAGAAAGTCACTTGTACGTATAATATCTGATTCGTTTAAGGAAGGATTAGGGCCACTTTCGCAGATTATCATCATTACGCACGATACCGAAATAGTCGAGGATTCTGAGGTCGATGGGATATTTCGTTTTACTATGGGTGCAAATGGTTCAGTGGTTGTTCCAGAATAAATTTAGCAGTACTAATAGCAAACTGTTGTTTAAAACTAACACAAACTTTTGAGAAAATAAAACCTTTTTAATATCTTGTCTTGTCCCTTATCATCATCCTCCTGTTAGCGTGGTAAATTTATTCCTTCTATTCGTAGTTGAAATATATTTTAGGTTGGCCAGCGCCACAAGTGCTGATTGTCTAACTTCTTCACTTGAATCAACTAGTGCACCTTTCAGAGTTGACTTAGCTTTGTCTGAACCTATAACTCCTAAGGCAATGGCTGCTTCATGTCTAACGAAAAAACTTGGATCTGATGTTACTGCACAAGACAACGAACGTATCCCGCTTGAAAAACCCAGCTGACCGAGGGAGAATGCTGCCTCATGTCTTACTAGAGCATTGTCATCTTGTTGAAGAACCTTGCTGAGATGCTTGATTGATTCTTCTCGGGCTATCTCCGCCAAGATACAAACAGCCCTTGTTCTTATAATGTAGTCTTGGTGATTTAGCAAACTTTCGAAGTAATGTTTATTATTTTTTTCATATTGTTTTTCCATTTCTGTCAGAAGGTCTATCGTTTCCTTGGGAATAGCGGATAAGTCATCATTCTCTCCCTTATTATGGTGCACAAAATAAGACTAGGTATCACACCTAATATTATTTGTGATGACGTTAATTGTGAACAACAACACGTTCTTATACGAGCCACAAATTATAACCTTCAACTAATTATGCGGCTGAGATATTGGAGACTGGCAGCCGATGATGTTTTAGAAGCGACCTATCCCCCCGAAAAGGTTAATCATTGGGAGATCAAATGTATGCAAGGAGAATATCAACACTTTGGTGTTTTCTGGTTCCGATATGGGACACCATTTGACAAAGAGCCCGTTCACGGGATTTGCTTTTATTATAATGAAATCCAAGAAGAATCCATCCAGAAACTGCTAGACCTTTTACAGAGCAAATTTGGAGGAACTCTACTCCGTAAAAAGACAAGAGTGTTCCTTCAAGGATCAAAAGAGTTTTCAGACCCAAAGTCAATAGCAATACTTGCAAAAGAGATTAGTACAAGGTTCAATGTTCCCTCTGAAATTACAATCGAATTTGAAAAGGTGACACAGCAAGAACAGGAGCGAAATGCATTTAACATGCCATCAAAAAAGGCGCTGTCAATCGCTGGACCAGATTAAGAACATTTATTTAATTCGGTTTGTTGTTATCACTTGATATCTCGCCCCCCAAATGATTTACAGAAGGTTTATTGATCGATAAGCAGTGGGAAATAGACTCTGTTCTGTTGTTTACCCAGATGAGCCCACATTTTAATTGAACACTATTTGTTGAAGCAAATTGTAAATAGATGTAGGGTGTTAGAAAATTTGAAAAAATGGTTAATGATAAATTTAATAATAAGAAAAAGGATGGCCAGTTACTATGTGCTGAGGGAAAGAGGCTTCTGAGGGAAGCCAAAATTCATGAGTTCAATCTTTGGAGGATGGAAAATTTGGTGATGCGACCTGATATAAGCGGCGAGAATTTTTCAGGCCACAACCTGTCTGGCGCATATCTTAATGGAGTTAATTGTAAAGGAGCGAATTTATCGTATTGCGATTTAGCAAAAACAAACTTAGTCCAAGCTGATCTGAGCGGGGCAAATTTAGAGGGAGCTAATTTGAAAGAGGCACTATTGATGTATTGCGATATGAAGGAG
>JALZGI010000491.1 GCA_030861105.1 Thermoproteota archaeon | reverse complement strand
TCTACGTTCTCTAGATGTATGTACTTTGGTCTGCTATTATCTGAATCCTTTTTATCTCTAAACTTTGTCACGAACTCCTTCCAATCTTTAGAATATTTTTCTAATGTTCCAAGTTCTAAGTGATACTTGGTATCATCTATGATTCCATGTCCTTTTGTTTCTCCTTCCGATTTGTCAGTATGTTTGTCAAACAAACTGGACAAATAATCATAGTATAACTTTGGGCTCACAAGCCCCCCCTCAACAACTAGGCCACCAATGGTTAGCGTCACGCTAGGGCCGACTTCCGTTTCTTCGACCTTTTGTACAAGATACTCTAAGACCTCATCGTTGGACTTTTCTGGCATGTCTGATCGGGAATGTATAGGTATAAGAGGATTATGTCGTTGGGAAGACATAAAACTGATTACACCTAACATGTAGAAAGTCAACCTTGAGACTGAAACGCTCTCCTAAAACAGGTGAGTGATAATTAAACATTTGAACCCAGAAATGAATAAGAAAATTCCATGGGGACTGGCCACAGGGACCTTAGGCGTAACTCTTGCAGGCATATTTAATGAGACAGCGATGTTAGGAATGGCAAGTATAACAGGGGGAGCACTGGCCTTGGTGACAGCACTTTTAGCAAAGCAACCAATAGAGAAAAAGAAATTAAAACCAGAATTAATGTTGGAACTAAGGTAAGATATTTATCCCTTATTTATTATTTTTATTTATAACTCGTGACAGGCGGTTAGGCACCATGGATGTATGCAGGCACTAGTTTTTATACTAGATAATAAATAGGATATTATGGGAATTGAGAAGAACCCTCAAGGACAATTTGTATTGTACTGCACCCTCGCAGGTTTCATTAGCTCATGGGCAATTTCTGGTCTTCTGGTTATAGTTGACGTTATTTCAGGCACACCTGCTGGAACTTTTTTTGCTGTTATTGGAATATCATTAGGATTTAGTGACCCTGTTTCGGCACAGTATATGGGCTTCATACTACATGTGACAACAGGAATGGCTGCAGGCAATATATTTGGACAAATATCCTTATTCTGGTCAAAGATTGCACCTTATAACTCAAAAGAAGGTTTGGTTAAAGGAATCATTGTTGGTATGGCATTGTGGGCCGTGTTGTTCGTTCCACTCGCGACATTTGGAATTCAACCAAGACTTGATTCATTTGCTTACTCTGCACCTAACCAATACATTTACAATATAGCTGGTCACTTCCAAGTATTGTATCCCATTATTATCGGAGGATCACTTGTATTTCACATGATATATGGTGCGTTGGCTGGTTTTATCTCTGGTCGTATGGCAGAGATCGCAGTATTTGTAAAAGTTGGAAATAATGCAATAGCAAAACTATGACATCTTGAGATTGCTGAATTAGGATTGGCATAAGTACAACAACATCCTATGCTGGATTTGACATGGTATATATCAGAAACAAAAGAGTAAAAGGTATAGAATATGCATATTTGGTACAGAGTGTCTGGGATCCCAAAAGGAATACCTCTCGACAACAGACCATAAAATATTTGGGCAATGCATCACAAGTAACAATTGAAGATATACCGCAAGAATATAGAAATGATTCAAAGATTCTAACATTTATTTCTGCATTTAGTTCTTTTCAAAAGGAAAAGAAAATACTAATTTCAAAGATTCAAGAGGAAATGTTTTTGCTTCTAACCGATTGTGATATTGGCGGTCTTATTAGTCTTTACGAAAGGTATTCAAAATTATTTGGTTTGACTGAATTTTATGATAAACTGTTCAAACCTGTAATGTACAGAATTGGAGATATGTGGGAGCAAGGAAAATTAGATGTTGCAACCGAACATGCTAGCACCAATACTGCAATTAGTTTGATTAAAGCAATAAACGAACGACGAATAACCACCACAAGAATTAGAAAGGACGGGATATCATCTCGGTATAAAACAGTAGTTTGTACTCCTGACGGTGAGCTACATGGTTTGGCTTGTAGTATGATAGAATCACTACTTTTAAGCAAGGGATTTAAAGTATACAATATTTCGACTTCTATTCCCACGGAATATATTATAAACTACATGCATGATCTGCAGCCGGATATTGTCTTTATCTCTATAACTCTTGCAGAAAATATCAAGTCAGCAGAAAGGCTAGTTCAGCAAATTCACCTGAAGTACAATAACAAACTTCCTGTTGTGGTCGGAGGTTCAGCATTTGATAACTCAGACTGGAACCCCTCTAGCAGAATTAATGTCTTTCTTATGAAAGATGCTTCATTTGATGATATAATGAAATTGGTTAAAACAAGTATTTCCAAGTCAACTGAGCCTAATGGATAGCTCTTATCTCCTGCTATTTGCAGAATTATAACAGCTACCCACTACGCATAGCTCCATCCAGAGATCCTACATATTGTTTAGCACAAAGATTATCTTCAAGCTTATAGCGAAAGATAACCCTATGTAGGTTTGGAGTAATAGATCTTATTGCAGGTATTTACATTCCAACTGAGAAAGATCTTATTTTCAAACTGATATTAGCTTGACTAGAGAATTTTTAATCTATATTTAGTTTGTCGATTCATCTTCTAATATGCCAGAAAGATCGGAGGATAGTGATAGTGACATTGGTAGAAAGAGGGTTGTAGTCATAACGGGATCTGGTAAAGGTATAGGTAGAACAATAGCAACTGAATTTGCTAAATCAGGATATTACACTATGATTAACGATCTAGAACAGGAAGAAGAGTTAAAGCTTGCTGCTGAGGAAATCTCCCAAAAGATAGGCGATGATGGTAACAATAGGGTTGGATATGTCGTTGGTGATGTTTCGCAAGAGAAGATTGCCATAACCCTAATAGAGGAGACAATAAGAAGATTTGGGAGAATCGATACGCTGGTGAACACTGCAGCGATTTCTGAAAAGGTTTATACAAATACCAATGAAGCATCCTATGCTTCTACTGCAACAACCAATTCTCTTTATAAACAGGCATCTCCCTATTTTACTATAGAAGAATATGAAATTGCAGACAAATATCTGAAAGGAGTATACTATTGTATTAGAGAGGCTGCCAAGCAAATGGTAATAACGGCATACGAAGACCAAGCAAAAAAGAATATGAACACAAATAGTGGAACTATTACTGCCGGTGGAGTTTGTTCAATTATCAACATATCATCACCGTATGAGTCAATTCCCAAGATCGAAGCAGATGCTTATACCTTTTCAATGTCGGGGGTAGACCCATTTACATCATCCAGGGTGGGAATAAAATCTTTAACTAAGACTGTTGCTTTACAACTAGCAGAAAATGGGATACGTGTCAACGCCATTGCGCCAGGAATCATAGCCACTGATAAAATAAGAAAGCGGATAATTGAAGACGAAGAGAAAGGGAGAGAAAGAGAGAAGAATATTCCTTTTCATAGAATGGGTAGCCCGGAAGAAATAGCAAAGATTGCTCTATTCCTAGCATCGGATGATGCTAGCTATATTACGGGAAGTCTAATCTATGCCGACGGAGGCCTTTCGTTATCTCATTCTAACTATTTTCTTGAAAAGGATATAGAAGAAGATTAATTGAACCACCACACATAATACAGTTGCATTATAGGGTCAGATTTGAATGCTTTTGTTTTATCACTAGCCACAGTTTGAAAAAGATTAGACCCACTTTTCCTGTCATAAAGTACTCCTAGATCCAATTTGGAAGAGATTCAACGGCGACATAAATTGCGTACGACATTTTGTCATAAATTTTAGTACTAGTCCAGTTATATTTTAGTGCTATTTAGCGGGCTCATTACACTTTTCCAACATCCATGACTTCAAAGTCCCTAAACTCTACATCATAGCCATCGGTTCTGAGTCCAATAAGCCCCCATTCATTAAATCTTCATGATCTGTCCACTCCGTAATATACGTCCAGCCGCTGCCTTTGTCAATATACATTTTAATATTATTATAGCCATGTTCTTGATTTACAACTATCTTCAGACCAATCCATGTCTTTGAAGGTATTTCATTACTATTACTCCTTTCTTCATCATTCTCATTTGCAAAATAAACTCTTTTGGGATTATGATTGTCACTATATTTTCCATCATTTTTTTCCTTTATCTCTGAATAACCATCTGCTCTTACTCCAGTGCTATACCTATTTTCTCCATTATGGTAGTTATACAAAAACCCCATGCTATCTGTTCCGCCATTCCCATTATAATTATTATATTTGAAGTATACTTGGGCTAAATAGTTTTGATTTTCTTTTATTTCATGCTGTGCTAACGCCCTGAATTTATCAGCCTGTACATGACCCATTTTATTTTGTATTTTCATGTCTCCTTTGTTTATCCACCAGAATCTGTCATCTGCGTATTCTCGACCGGTACTATCCAGGTTGCGATCCTGACTGAAAACATTAGTAACCAGAATCTTTGGTGTCAATGATGGTTTCAAAGCTGATACCGTTGAGAGATCTATGAAAAGGGAGAAAGACAATCCCACATTTAGAGCTAATAGCATAGCTCCAAACCTTACTAACTGCACCCCTTCCCTAAATTATATTGGATATAAATTTCTTATGAAAATAGATCTAAAATCCCGTTTTATTCAAGTATTAACAGTGAAAATCTAAATATCTATAAATGGAACTTAGTTACTCTAAGCGCACACCCGCTTACAATTAGATTATGTTAAATTTAATAACATATACTTAAGAGATCAATAGCCAGGAGAAATCAATTTTGGAAATGTCTGAACCGTTAGTACGCGAACTCTAATTAAATAGAGAATTTGACTCTCTCCATCCCAACTGAAATGTCTTGAAGGCTCAATATGATCAAAAATAATAGTCTTTGTACCTTATTGTATTTACCAAAAAAAGGGAAGATGCACGAATTGAATTTATGTCTAGTATTATCGTAGAACAGGTATAGAGTTGACCTTACTGCCCCTTCATCAGATGAAGACTCCGTGCAGACCTATATGATATAATAAGTTAGTTTGGTTTCGACAGTGACTTTTTATTGGAGGACTAAATCTTCTTAAATCTACTAAATACAAAAAGAGAAATCGATTACTACTACTTTTTGGTAATCTACTCCCGCTGCTTTACTTTACTTTATTCTTCAGTTTTTTTACTCCTCTTCTTTGAAGAAGACGAAAGCTCATCTTCCAGATCATCTGTTCCCTTCTCATTC
>JALZGI010000487.1 GCA_030861105.1 Thermoproteota archaeon | reverse complement strand
GAATTCAAGTCCGACGACCCAGAAATTACGTTATTGCCTAACAATACCGCAGTAATTACGCCCAATGCCGGAACAGTTGAAATAGCAGCCTTAAATCTTGGACCAGGAAGTGATAAGAACATTACTTCTATATCTCGGACTAATGATACTTTGCTATTTTCAGGCTTATCTGATATTATAACTAATGGGGTAATTGAGTGGACAGGAGTTCCTACTTTTGTCTCAATATTCAATGGCAGTACAATCACTATGAAAATAGACTCTGATATAACGGACAATCACTTTTCAGATGCGCCTGTCTATGGACTGGTAAAATCTACCGAATCTATTAATGTTATTCAAAATGTAACAGGTCCTTGAACTTAGTATTCCATCTTACCTTTGACAGTTAAGCTTACGATATTGCTACAAGTCAAATCAACCAGCAGATGCTAATAAAATCACACTGTTTATCATTCGTATCAACAATAAGCGTTTATTAGATCAACTCCCTTATACCTGTCTGGAGCCGATAATTGATATCATACTACGTAGACACAGTTAATGGACAACTATCCTAGGTTAACGTACGAATACACCTCAATGGATATAATGATAAGTTATATTGACACAAGGGAGATTTTCACAAAATAGGTCAGTGACCTAGACAAAATTATACCTCTATACATAAGATCCCAATATTTGAATTTTTATTGGGAAATTGAAAATGATAATCACGCAGTGGAATTATAATATGTTAAGCTCTTACATAATTTTTTTTAATACACATTCAAAATAACCCTTCATAGCTCATAACATATTATCAATGGTATTTGGAGATAGCAAAAAGTGGAATAATAATACTCAAAGTGAAAGCATTCGTGATAAATTGCGTGATGTTGCACAATCTCAGACGCCTCTCAAACCTCGGATAGAAGAAGCACAAAGAAAGTTGCAGATACAAGTTTCCAAATTAGACTCTATTTCGAATAAGTTACAGGAAAAAGATAAGTTAATTTTTGGTCGTATTGTTAATGCTATGCAGAATCATGATAGTCACTATGCAAAGGTATTATCTGGAGAATTATCACAAATCCGCAGAACCAATAAAATGGTTAACTCTGCCAAACTAGCATTTGAGCAAATTCAATTGAGATTAAACACAATGACTGAACTTGGCGATATAGTTGTTACATTAAGCCCTGCTATGTCTGTCATAAAAGGAATTCAAGGTGGACTCAAAACCATGTTACCTGAAGCAGATCAATCATTTGGACAAATTTCTGATTTACTTGGTGGCATCATGTCTGGGTCTAATCAGATGGCATCATCTTCCGAGATACTGGGGGCAAGCGTTTCTTCGATATCACTTGACGAAGAAGCAGTAAACATTATGCAAGAAGCGACTACAATAGTGGAAGAAAGCACTAGGGGCAAATTCCCAGACTTACAGTTATCTAGTGACAGTGAAATTGAATCAAGCCAAAGTAAAGAACAGGCATCCTCATTGTATTGATATGAGATATTGCAGGATTCTCCTATCCATTTTTGGTTCAACTTAGTTTAACGGACAATTAGGTCGAGTCAGGAACCCGGTTATCTTGAAGTCTGCATGTAAACATCTCAAGCATCATCACGATGCTGCATAGTAATTGATATTATAGAATGACATAGTTGCTACACAATCTAGATTTTTTTATCAGGCATTAATAAACGAGAATATGATTAGCTCAGGATAACTGACCGAGATTGTAATTATAGTAATTGAATTTAACCATTGAGAGCCATATCTTGAGATAGTTAATGTCAGAAAACTTTAGGACCGATACTTAAGAATATGCACAGAAAGAGGACATCGCAGAAAGCGGCCACTAAAAACTCCTTTCCCTAAGGGTATATTCTTATATCCCAGATCTACAACGAAGTAATTTAAGAGTAATTGGAAAATGACGGTTAACTTTGTTGAATTAGAAAACAGTGCCAAAAGATTTTTTGAACTAAAACATTCTGAAAGGACCATGTCAGAACTGAATGATATAGCCATCAAAATCATCGATCAAATATCGTTACCGGATTTTAATTTTCCAATTTACAATCAGTCCGTTATAAGCAATGGAGTAACAACATTCGTATATAAAGACAATCTAACCTTTCCTAATCTTTTAGAATTCATTGCAGAAGTACTACACACAAAAATACCAGTCATCATCAATACGGCGAGGTTAGGCCCAGGAGAAATTATAATAAACAAAGAAAATGAGCAAGAGGCTCTTGAAGAACTCAACACTTGTATTAAAGAGCTGAAAGTTTTAATTCATGCAAAGAAGGTTAAATATTCATAGGAATCAGTATTATCCAGTTCCAAACACTAATAACAATATCTATATTCGACAATAAAGGACTATTTGTATGCTAGGAGGTCGAGTTTCTTTAGTGATCGCAGAAACTGCTTTGGAACTTGTCCCCGAAGAACTAACCAGACATACCTCAGTCCAGAACCACGCTTTAAGACTTGAGAAGAAGTCAAACGAGATATTCCTAGATAGAAGTTTCCATCATTCTGCTATGAAAACCGGCAGGATTAAAATGGCGTGGAAACGCGGCAGACCAGATATAGCCCATTTTGCTCTTCTTGAAGCACTTTCAACACCACTATATCTTGAGGGAATGCTTGATGTATATATCCATACAATAGATGATAAAGTGATAACAATTGGACCAAATCTGCGGGTTCCAAAATCGTATTTTCGCTTTGAAGGCGTGATGATGAAACTTTTTAAAGACAAAATTATAAAAAATCAAGGAAGCAATAAAGTACTTCTAAAACTAAATGACAGCACCACTATTGAATCTCTAATTAGGAAAATAATAAAATCTGATAAGGTAATAGGACTTACTAGCATAGGATCTCAAAGTACCCCAGATCAAGTGGTTCTAAAGAACTCTGTTGAGGAGAAAATAAATTGCACGTTTATAATTGGTGGTTTCCCAAAAGGTCATTATTCAGAATATACATCTAAGTTGTTTAACTCTTCTTATTCCATTGCACAATACGCGTTAGAATCACACGTTGTAATTGCAAGAATCTTGTATGAATGTGAAAAGATGCTGCTATATAATAAGGACTACTGGCAATGGTTGAAGGACTTATTAAAAATGAAGGGTTTTCGTAATGAGGTGTAACATAATAAATACAATCGTTGGACACATTCTCGGATGGACTAGTGAATCCCATGAGAAAGGCAACTATATTCTGCGATCGATTAAAATATCTATGTATATACAATCAAAATATCTTAAACAATCACCATCGATATATTCAGTAGCCATCATCTCACTAGTTGCAAATACAGTATCATATTTATCAAGTTGTTATTGTGATTAGAAATGCCAAGCTATTCAAATGGCGACCCATATTATCACCTTATATAGTTGAGACGTATCATCCCACCGTTTTACATAAGCGGTCGACTCAATTCATTTGGCAGTGTGTTGTTTGCTGCAAATATCTTTTAGCTCTTCCTAGTCAACATGGATAATCCCATTAACGCTAAATAGTAGTCTTTCCTCCTTTTATTAACGGATCTGTTTCATCGCAAGAAAAATGTATGTGATCAGTGTAGCCAAAAGTTCAAAAGGTACGATTAACTAATAAGTCACTCACGTCTTATCCATCATCATACCATTGTTACATGCCAGTACTGTGGCAAGGAGTTCATACATGATAGATTACACCATGCAAGAGATGAACATAAAAAAGAATTAGACTATTGAACGCATAGAGAGGAATACTCACATAGGGTAAAATCCCCTCAAGATGCAATAGATGAGAAGACCAAAAATTTTGGCGACAACTTTTGATACATGTTCTCTTCTATAACCAACTTTGACAAGAAGCAATAGCCACGCAGTGGAAAACTATTTCTATCGGCGTTCTTCGAGGTCATTTGTCCATGTATTGCCTGAGAGACTAATGAGAATACAAGCAAAATGGCAAAAACCTTGACATAATACTTTACCTTTAAATGAAATCTTTTTTTAATCAATAGCCATAGCATTACATTTTTATTTCTTATTAATAGAGAACTTTTTCAAATATTTTGGACAAAACCTACTGATAATATGACATGCTATTAAAGTAGCAGCATGCATAAAATGTATAAGGAGTATCGTTCTAATAGATAGAGTTATGGTTAACGAGAGAACAGCGTCCCTAAAGGTGCTAGAAGCCTATACACGGGATGTAGGTCGGGGAGTAGCTCGAATTGACTATGATTCTATGGACTCTTTAAGTGCATCCACGGGAGATGTTATTGAAATTAGAGGTAAACGTAGA